>NZ_JBHVYI010000120.1:0-6987 GCF_042880975.1 Streptomyces sp. NPDC058289 | reverse complement strand
CCAGTCCCCCAAGCTCCCGTCGCCCTCTCCGGCTCGCGCGCCCCCCTACTCCACCGCCCCCGCCCCCCGCGCCGCCCCCGCCCCGCAGCCCCACCACAGGCCCTAGCCGGGACGCCGCCGGGGCAAAATCAGCCCCTCCGGCGTTTGAGGCGCGGGGTCCGGGGCGGAGCCCCAGAAGCTCCGTCGCAGGCCTGGCTTCCGCGGCCCCGGCCGCACCCGCACGCAGCCCCGTACCCCGGTCAGAGCCCCGCAGGGCCCCGCTCCGGTAGGGTCGGCAGGCGATGGACAAGACGCTGATCGTGACCAACGACTTCCCGCCGCGGCCGGGGGGCATCCAGGCCTTCCTGCACAACATGGCGCTGCGACTGGACCCCGACCGGGTCGTGGTCTACGCCTCCACCTGGAAGCACTCCGCCGAGGCCCGCGCCGCCACCGCCGCCTTCGACGCGGAGCAGCCCTTCCAGGTGGTCCGCGACCGCACGACGATGCTGCTGCCGACCCCCCGGGTCACCCGCCGGGCCGTGGGCCTGCTGCGCGAACACGGCTGCTCGTCGGTGTGGTTCGGCGCGGCGGCCCCGCTGGGCCTGATGGGCCCCGCCCTGCGCCGGGCGGGCGCACGCCGGATCGTGGCGACCACGCACGGGCACGAGGCGGGCTGGGCGCAGCTGCCGGTCGCCCGCCAACTGCTGCGGCGCATCGGCGAGGGCACGGACACCCTGACCTACCTGGGGGAGTACACCCGTTCGCGGATCGCCCCGGCCCTGACGGACCGCGCGGCGGCGCGGATGACGCAGCTCCCGCCGGGGGTGGACGAGAAGACCTTCCACCCGGGGTCGGGCGGCGCGGAGGTCCGGGCGAGGCTGGGTCTGACGGACCGGCCGGTGGTCGTCTGCGTCTCGCGGCTCGTCCCCCGCAAGGGGCAGGACACGCTGATCGAGGCGATGCCGCGGATCCTGGCGGCCCTGCCGGACGCCGTCCTGCTGATCGTGGGCGGCGGCCCCTACGAGGCCGACCTGCGGGCCCTGGCCGCCTCCACCGGGGTCGCGGAGTCCGTCGTGTTCACGGGCGCGGTCCCGTGGTCCGAACTGCCCGCCCACTACGGGGCCGGGGACGTCTTCGCGATGCCCTGCCGGACCCGGCGCGGCGGGCTCGACGTGGAGGGCCTCGGCATCGTCTACCTGGAGGCCTCCGCCACCGGCCTGCCGGTGATCGCCGGCGACTCCGGAGGAGCCCCGGACGCCGTACTGGACGGGGAGACGGGCTGGGTGGTCCCCGGCGGCGCCCCGGCCGAGACCGCGGACCGTGTCGTCGCCCTGCTCCGGGACCCGGCCCTGCGCGCGCGCATGGGCGAGCGCGGCCGCGCCTGGGTCGAGGAGAAGTGGCGCTGGGACCTGTTGGCGGAGCGCCTGCGCGAGCTCCTGTAGCGAGCGCCGCGCACGATGCGCGGGGTCCCCTTTCCGTACGGAGGGGGGATTATCGCGCCCGAGGGGCCGATCGCGGGCAGAGTCGATCGAATCGCGCGGGCCGGGGCGGGGCCCGCCTACGGTCGAGCCATGTCTGACTGTTACTCAGAAGCGTGTCAGTGCGGGTTATGGCCGGTTGAGCGGAATCCGCTCATGATGCGGCCATGACACCAAACCTGACACGTCGTCATGTTCTCGGTCTCGGCGCCCTGCAGACCGCGGCGGCCCTCGGTTTCACCCGGATCGGCCTGCAGTCCGCTGCCGCCGCCGAGCCCGCGGCCGCCACGTACGCCCCGGCCATCGTCGTCGGCTCCGGCTACGGATCCGCCGTCGCCGCGCTCCGCCTCGGGCAGGCCGGCGTGCGGACCGTGGTCCTGGAGATGGGCCGGCTCTGGGACACTCCGGGCGCCGACGGGAAGGTCTTCCCCGCCACCTCCGCCCCCGACCAGCGCTCGATGTGGTTCCGCAACCGCACCGAGGCCCCGCTCGCCCAGTTCCTCTGGCTGGACGTGGTCAACCGCAACATCAGCCCGTACCCCGGCGTGCTGGACCGGGTGAACTACGGGGACATGTCGGTGTACGTGGGCCGCGGCGTCGGCGGCGGCTCCCTGGTCAACGGCGGAATGGCACCCACGCCGAAGCGCTCGTACTTCACCCAGGTCATGCCCCGGGTGAACGCCGACGAGATGTACGGCACCTACTACCCCCGGGCCCGCGCCATGCTCGGGGTCAACGACATCGACCCGGCCTGGTTCGAGTCCACCGAGTGGTACCGCTTCGCCCGGATCTCCCGCAAGCACGCCCAGAAGACCGGGCTGAAGACCACCTTCGTGCCCAACGTCTACGACTTCGAGTACATGAAGCGCGAGGCCGCCGGCACCGCCACCAGATCCGCCCTCGCCGGCGAGGTCATCTACGGCAACAACCACGGCAAGAAGAGCGTGGACAAGACCTACCTCGCCGCCGCCCTGGGCACGGGGAACGTCACCATCGAGACCATGCAGCGCGTGGTCGGCGTACGGCAGGACCCGGCCGGCGGGTACGTCCTGACCGTCCAGACCAGCGACCTCACCGGCCGCGTCACCCAGGTCCGCGAACTGGGCTGCAAGCAACTCTTCCTCGGCGCCGGCAGCCTCGGCACCACCGAGATCCTGCTGCGCGCCCGCGAGAGGGGCACCCTGCCTGCCCTGAACGACAAGGTGGGCCTCGGCTGGGGCCACAACGGCAACGTCATGACCGCCCGCGCCAACCACCTGTGGGACACGGTCGGCGCCAACCAGGCCACCATGCCCGCCCTCGGCATCGACGACTGGGACAACGCCTCGAACCCGGTCTTCGCCGAGATCGCCCCGCTCCCGATGGGGTTCGAGCACTGGATCTCGATGTACCTGGCCATCACCAAGAACCCGGAGCGCGGGCACTTCACCTACGACGCCGTCAGCGACTCGGCGAAGCTCCAGTGGACCCGGGACCAGAACACCCCGTCCGTCGAGGCCGCCAAGCGCCTCTTCGACCGGATCAACCGGGCCAACTTCACCATCTACCGCTACGACCTCTTCGGCGACAACAAGAACTTCGCCGACAACTTCACCTACCACCCGCTGGGCGGCTGTGTCCTGGGGGACGCGACCGACGACTTCGGCCGCGTCAAGGGCTACCAGGGCCTCTACGTCACCGACAGCTCGCTGATCCCCGGATCGCTCGGCGTGAACCCCTTCGTCACCGTCACCGCGCTCGCGGAGCGGAACATGGCGCGGGTCCTCGCCGAGGACCCGCGGTAGTCCCCGCCGCCACCGCTAGCCCCGGTAGAGGGCTTCGATCTCGTCCGCGAAGTCCTTCGCCACCACATTCCGCTTCAGCTTCAGCGACGGCGTGATGTGCCCGGACTCCTCCGTGAACTGGGAGGGCAGAATGCGGAATTTCCGCACCGATTCCGCCTTGGAAACCGCCGCGTTGCCGTCGTCCACGGCCTTCTGGACGGCGGCGATGAGGTCTGCGTCCTCGCGCAGCTCGGCCGCCGTCACACCGGCCGGCTTGCCGTTCTCCGCGGCCCACCGGCCCAGGAACTCCTCGTCGATGGTGACCAGCGCGGCCACGAACGGCCGCGCGTCGCCGACCACCATGCACTCCGCGACCAGCGCGTGCGCCCGGATCCGGTCCTCGATCACCGCGGGGGCGACGTTCTTGCCGCCCGCCGTGACGATGAGCTCCTTCTTGCGCCCGGTGATCGCCAGGTAGCCGTCCTCGTCGAGCGTGCCGACGTCACCGGTGTGGAACCAGCCGTCGGTCAGCGCGTCGGCGGTGGCCGTCGGGTTGTTCCAGTACTCCTTGAAGATGTGCTCGCCGTGCAGGAGCACCTCGCCGTCGTCGGCGATGCGCACCACGGAGCCCGGGAGCGGCTGGCCGACCGTACCGATCTTCGTCTTGTCCCACGGGTTGAAGGCCGTGGCCGCGCAGGACTCGGTCAGGCCGTAGCCCTCCAGCACCGTGAAGCCGATGCCGCGGAAGAAGTGGCCGAGCCGCTCGCCCAGCGGGGCCCCGCCGGAGATCGCGTACTCGCCGCGCCCGCCGAGGACCGTGTGGAGCTTGCTGTAGACCAGCTTGGAGAAGAGCTTGTGCTTCAGCTTGAGCTTGAAGGACGGCCCGCCCGGCAGGTCCAGCGCGCGGCTGTACGCGATCGCCGTCTCGGCGGCCGCGTCGAAGATCTTGCCCTTGCCGTCGGCCTGCGCCTTGGCGCGGGCCGAGTTGTAGACCTTCTCGAAGACGCGCGGGACGCCGAGGATCAGCGTCGGCCGGAAGGACTGCAGCTCGTCCGTGAGGTTCTTGATGTCCGGTACGCAGCCCAGCCGGATCGGCGCCAGCACGGCCGCCACCTCCACCAGGCGACCGAAGACGTGCGCGGCCGGCAGGAAGAGCAGGACGGAGCACTCGCCGGTCCGGAACAGCGGATGCAGCCGGGCCACGATGTTCCCGCACTCCGCGAAGAAGCTGCGGTGGGTCAGCACGCAGCCCTTGGGGCGGCCGGTGGTGCCGGAGGTGTAGACGATGGTGGCCGGGTCGTCGGCCCCGGCGAGCGCGCTGCGCTCGTCGAGCTCGGCGTCGGAGATCTCGGCGCCGGCCGCGTTCAGCGTCTCCAGGGCGCCCTGCTCGATCTCCCAGACCTCGCGCAGCTCCGGCAGCCGGTCGCGCAGGGCGGCCACGGCCGAGGCGTGCCCGGGGGACTCCACGATGACGGCGACCGCGCCGGAGTCGCCGAGGATCCACTGGATCTGCTCGGGGGAGCTGGTCTCGTACACGGGGACCGTGACGGCGCCCGCGCTCCAGATCGCGAAGTCGATCAGCACCCACTCGTAGCGGGTGCGGGAGATCAGGGCGACCCGGTCGCCGGGCCGGATGCCGGCCGCGATCAGGCCCTTCGCCGCGGCGCGGACCTCGGCGAGGAACTCGGTCGCGGTGACGTCCTGCCACGCGCCGGCGACCTTGCGGGCCATGACGGCGGTGTCGGGATGCTGAGCGGCGTTGCGGCGGATGAGATCCGTCAGGTTCCCGTCCGAAGGGACCTCGTACAGGGCCGGAAGGCTGAACTCGCGCAAGACTGCTGCTCCTCTGGGCGCCATCGCCACCATGTGGACCGACGCGACGTTACCCACCGGTAGGCGGTTCCGGATAGAGGGAACCGGCCAGATGTTCCCTGCGTCACATGTCGCGGCCGTGTCCTGCCGACATTAGTCGACCCGCTTTGCGACTCGGAAGTAACCGCAGGTCCGGCCGCCTCACCCGATTCCCTCCCCGCGGCGGCCCGGCGCGCCTAGGGTGGCCGCATGGGTGGCTCTATGGGTGGCATCAAGAACCGGACACGGGTCCACGTGGTCAGCGACGTCCACGGCAACACCGAAGCCCTGGCGCGGGCCGGGGAAGGCGCCGACGCGCTGATCTGCCTGGGCGACCTCGTCCTCTTCCTCGACTACGCCGACCACTCGCGCGGCATCTTCCCCGACCTCTTCGGCGTCGAGAACGCCGACCACATCGTCGAACTGCGCACCGCCCGCCGTTTCGAGGAGGCCCGGGAGTTCGCCCGCGGACTGTGGGCCGGGCGGGACCGGGAACGGCTCGTCGAGGGCGCGGTCCGCCGCCAGTACGCCGAGATGTTCGCCGCCTTCCCCCGGCCCACGTACGCCACGTACGGCAATGTCGACATCCCCGGGCTCTGGCCCGAGTACGCCGGCCCCGGCCTCACCGTGCTCGACGGACAGCGTGCCGAGATCGGGGGCCGGGTCTTCGGCTTCGTCGGCGGAGGCCTCCCCTCGCCGATGCGCACGCCCTACGAGGTGTCCGAGGAGGAGTACGCGGCCAAGGTGGAGGCACTCGGCGAGGTCGACGTGCTGTGCTCGCACATCCCGCCGGAGGTCCCCGAGCTCTGCTACGACACGGTGGCCCGCCGCTTCGAGCGGGGGAGCGGGGCGTTGCTCGCCGCGATCCGCCGGGTGCGGCCCCGGTACGCGCTCTTCGGCCACGTCCACCAGCCGCTCGCCCGGCGGATGCGGATCGGCGCCACCGAGTGCGTGAACGTCGGCCACTTCGCCGCCACCGGAAGGCCGTGGGCCCTGGAGTGGTGAGGTCATGACGCGCGATAGCCTTCACGCGGCGGCCCAGGGCCGTCCGCACACTTCCTCGAACTCCCCCCGGAGGAGCGACCGCGATGGCGGAACACACCAGCTCGAGCATCACGATCGAGGCGGCCCCGGCCGACGTCATGGCCGTGATCGCCGACTTCGCCCGCTACCCGGAGTGGACCGGCGAGGTGAAGGAGGCCGAGGTACTGGCGAAGGACGACGCCGGCCGGGCTTCTCTCGTCCGGCTGCTGCTGGACGCGGGCGCGATCAAGGACGACCACACGCTGGCCTACACCTGGCCGGCCGATGACACGGTCAGCTGGACGCTGGACAAGTCCCAGATGCTGAGGCAGCTCGACGGGTCCTACCAGCTGGCGCCCGTCGCGGGCGGTGCGCGCACCGAGGTGACCTACTCGCTGACGGTGGACGTCAAGATCCCGATGCTCGGCATGATCAAGCGCAAGGCGGAGAAGGTCATCATCGACCGGGCGCTGGCGGGCCTGAAGAAGCGCGTGGAAAGCCGCCCCACGCCTTCCTAACGCGCCGGGCACCTTTTCGCCGCGCCGCTCGCACCGCTGCGCGGGCTTCGCGTCGCTGCGCCGGACTCCGTCCGGCGGGGGTCCGGTCGGGGTGCCTGCCACAGGCGGACGGTGCGGGGCTGGTGGGCGGGTGCGGCTGGGTTGGCCCTGCGGGGCGGATTCCCCTACCCGCCCTTCGCCCGTTCCCCGGGCTCCGCCCGGACCCTTGCCGGGTGCGGCGCCGTTCCCGGGGGCCGGGTCGATCCAGCCTCGCCGGCGTTTGAGGCGCGGGGTCTGGGGCGGAGCCCCAGGTTCTTTCCGGGTCCGGGCAGCGCCCGGGGAACGGTGGAAGGGCGGGTAGGGGACTTTGCCCCGCGCAGCGGCGAGGGTCGC
>NZ_JBHVYI010000119.1:0-22535 GCF_042880975.1 Streptomyces sp. NPDC058289 | reverse complement strand
CACGGCCGGGCGGCACCCGCTCCGGCCGTGGGGCCGGGGCGGGTGCCGCCCGGTAGGTGCTCAGGTGGTGCTCAGGGGGCCGGGGGCGTCAGCTCACCTGGAGGGTGACGTCGTCCACGACGAAGGAGGTCTGCAGGGAGGCGTCCTCCAAGCCCTGGAACTTCAGCGTGACCGTCTGGCCCGCGAACTGGGAGACGTTGAACGTCTTGAGCTGATAGCCGGAAGCCGCGTTCACGTTGGACAGGGTCGTCAGCGTCTGGCCGCCCACCGAGACCGTGAAGGTGTCGTAGACCGTGTTCTCGGTCTCGGCGGTATCGATGTGCAGGTAGAAACCGAGCTGGTACGAGGAGCAGCCGGTCGGGATGGTCACGGACTGGGAGGCGTTGTCCGTGCGGGTCGTGCCGTAGCCGTTGAGCCAGGCCTTGTAGGTGCCGCCGTGCGGGGTCTGGCCGGCCTGGTTGGTGATGACGTTCGAGGTGGTCGTCCACGGGGTGGTGCCGCTCTCGAACCCGCCGTTGGCGACGAGCTGGCGCGGGGTGCAGGAGGGACCGGTACCCGTGACGGTCAGGGTGTAGGTGGTGGTGTGGCTGACCGAGCCCGAGCCGGTGACGGTCAGCGTGTAGGTGCCGGGCGCGGTGCTCGCGCCGACCTGGACGGAGAGCGTCGAGGAGCTGCCCGACTGGACCGAGGTGGGGCTCAGCGAGGCGGTGGTGCCGGCGGGGGCGCCGGTCACCGACAGGGCGACGGTCTGGGCGGCTCCGCTGACGGTCGCGGTGTTGATCGTGGAGCTGGTGCTGCCGCCCTGGGCGGCGCTGCCGGTGGCCGGGGAGGCGCTGATGGAGAAGTCCGGGCCCGGGGTGGTGCCGCCGACGGCCTGGTTCCAGACGGTGTAGGCCACGCCGTCGGCGCTGCGGTCCAGGACCGTGGCGCTGATGTTGTTCGTGGTGTCGCAGGAGGCGTGGTAGCAGGGGTCGTACGCCGCGTTCGCGGTGCCGCCCCACTTCGTGGCCTGTGCCGAGGTCTTGCGGGCGCTGGCACCGGCGGCGTAGCCGGAGGTGGGGATGCCGCCCTGCTGGAAGGAGTAGTCGTCACTGCGGCCCTGGCCCTCGGTGTTCTCCTCGGGAGCGAGGTTCAGGGAGGTCCAGTAGGCCTTGAGCGGGGCGGCCGCCGTGGAGTTGACGTTGTTGATGAAGTAGCCGCCGTTGGTCGAGCCGACCATGTCGAAGTTGTAGTAGGCCTTGATGGCGGTCTTCTGGGTGCTGGTGAGCTGGTTGACGTAGAACTTCGAGCCGTTGAGGCCCTGCTCCTCGTCGGTCCACCAGGCGAAGCGGACGTGCTTGGTCATGGTGGGGTTCTTCTGGGCGAGGACGAGCGCGTTCTCCAGCAGGGTGGCGGAGCCCGAGCCGTTGTCGTTGATGCCCGGACCCGCCGAGACGCCGTCCAGGTGCGAGCCGAACATGATCGTCTGGTCGGCGGGGCCGCCGGGCCAGTCGGCGATCAGGTTGTTCGACGGGTAGGTGCACGAGGAGCAGTTCTGCTCGGTCACCGTGTAGCCGGCGGCCTGCAGCTTGCCCTTCACGTACGCCAGCGACGCCGTGTAACCGGCGCTGCCCGCACGGCGGTTGCCGCCGTTCTGGGAGGCGATCGTGTTGAACTGGCTCAGGTGCGCCTGGACGGCGGCCACGTCGATGTTCGGCGCGCCCGGGTTGGGCGTGGTGCCGCCGACGGTGAGCGCGTAGTCGACGGTGTGCGAGAGGCTGGTGCCCTGGCCCTTGACCACCACGGTCGAGGATCCGGGGGCCGCGCTGGAGGAGGCGGTCAGCGTCAGCGTCGAGGACTGGCCGGACTGCACGGTTGCCGGGCTGAAGGAGGCGGTGACGCCGGCCGGGAGGCCGGACGCGGTGAGGGTCACCTGCTGGGCCGTGCCCGTGGAGATCGCGGTGGCGACCGTGGTGGTGGCCGAAGCGCCCTGCTGGACGGTGCCCGAGGACGGGTTCAGCGCCATGGAGAAGTCGCTGTTCTCGCCGCTCGGGGTACAGGTCGGGTCAGCGGACTGGGCGGGCACGCTGATGGCGTCCCAGGCGCCCCTGGTCTTGTTGAACAGGTTGCAGGTGGCGTCCAGCGACTTCGCGGAACTCAGCGTCGCCGTGCGGTACTTCTTGTAGGACATGCTGGACGTCTTCAGCAGCATGCCGCCGTAGAAGATCTTGCCGGCGTTCTGCACGCCCACACCGGTCAGCGTGGACTGGTTGCAGGTGCTGCTGTTCGGCTTGCCGCCGCCCGGGCTGGTGCCCTCGGCGAGCAGGTAGAACCAGTGGTTCAGGGGGCCGGCCGCCGCGTGCACCTCGGTGCCCGGTATCGCGGAGCTGTAGCAGGCCGGGTCGTTGTTGACGGCCGGCGGGTTGTACATGTTGCGGATCGGACCGTTGCCCACGAGGTTGATCATCTCGCCGACGGTGTAGTCCGGAGTGTCGTACGGGGAGGGCTCGTTGATGAACGCCTCGGTCAGCGCACCGAAGATGTCACCGGTGGCCTCGCCGAGGCCGGACTCCTGGCCGCTGGTGCCGCCGGGGGTGTTGGAGTCGATGGCGTGCCCGTACTCGTGGGCCACCACGTCCACGCCGGCGATCCACTCGTTGGCGTTGTTGTGGCCGATGCTGACCGAGCTGCCGTCCCAGTAGGCGTTCACGTCGTTCAGGCCGACCTTGGCCGGGAAGCTGCGGCCGCTGCCGTTGACGCCGTTGCGGCCGAGCCACTGGCTCAGCATGTCCCACTGCTTCTGCGCCGCGAACATCAGGTCCACGCAACCGGTCTCCTTGGAGGTCGGGTTGCCCGTGCCCCAGGAGTCGGAGGACTTGGAGAAGACCGTGCCGGAGCTGTAGTCGGCGCAGCTCAGGCCGGTCCGGTTCGGGTCGCGCAGGGAGTACGTGCCACCGGAGGCCGTGGTGTCGATCGTCAGCGGGTTCGGGCCGTTCCACTTGCTGTTGCCGCTGCCCGCCACCACCTCGTCGAAGCGGTCGACGGCCTTGCCGGTACGGGCGTCCACGAACACGTGGAGCTTGCTGGGCGCCTTGGCGGTCCGCCCGATCAGAACGGTCTCCCAGGCCAGCACCGCCTTGTCGTCCTTGAGCTTGACGACGAGCCGGCTGCTCTCCACCTTGTCGGTCTTGACCTGCTCGGTGCGCGAGACGGTCTCGGCGGCCTGAGCCGAGACCGACGCGGTGGTGGCCACGTCGATCACGGTCGCCGAGGCCGACTGGAGGGCGCGCACCCGGCCCTGGCCGTCGGCGAGGACGACCGCGTCGCCGCCGACGACAGGCAGGCCGCGGTAGCTGCGCTCGTACGCGACGGAGTAGAGGTCCTTCACCCAGGGGGTGACCAGGCGCCGGTCGTACTGTTGCTGCGGGGAGTTGACCAGGGTGTCGAGCCCGCTGCGCACGGCCGCGTCGGCCGCGGCGACGGCGCGTTCGGCAGCGGTGGGCGGGAGGGGATCGGCGTTCTGCGAGGCGGTGGCGGTGGTGGCCAGCGTGCCGGCGAGGCCCGTGGTCAGCACCATGGCCGCGAGGGCGGCCATCCATCTGGTGGGCTGCAAGAGTCCACTCCGATCGTGTGGGGGGCGGTGAAGGGGACGGGGATCTGGCTGTTCGCGGCCGAGTATGGGCGTGTCCATGACGAGATCGGGACATCCCTGTAGACATAAGACCGGCGTTATGGTGCCGACGCGTGACGCTGCGTAAGCTGCCGGGATGCAGCTGGAGTTGAGGCATCTGCAAGCCGTCTGCCAGATAGCGGAGACCGGCAGCCTGGGGGGTGCGGCGCGGATCCTCGGGGTCTCCCAGCCGGCGCTCTCCGCCCAGCTGCGCCGGATCGAACGGGTCACCGGCGGCGAACTCTTCGTCCGGGGCCGCCTCGGGGTCGAACCGACCCCGCTCGGTCAGTTCGTCCTGGCCAAGGCGCGCCGGGTGCTCAGCGAGATGGACGCCCTCGGCGCGGAGACGCGGGCCCGGACGGCCGACGCCCCGCTGCGCCTGGGCTGCATCCTGCTGGTGCTGATCGACGGCCTGATCGCCCGGCAGGACCTGGTCCTGCCGGGCCGGGAGATCACCGTGGACCTGGAGGACTCGGTGACCGCGCTGGTACGGATGCTCGGCGCGGGCCGCTACGACATCATCGTGTACGGAGAGGTGAACGACCACGAGGTGCCGCTGCCCGCGGGAGTGACGGCCCGCACCCTGGTCCCCAAGGAGCCCTTCTGCATCCGCATGTCGGCCCGGCACCCGCTGGCCCGGCTGGAGGCCCTCGATCTCGCGGACCTCGCCGACGAGCAGTGGATGACCCTGGTCGAGGACGACGACGGCGGACCCGAGGCGCTCGTCGAGGCCTGCGCCAAAGCCGGCTTCGTCCCCGCGCTGCGCTACCGGATCACCGACCGCATGATGCAGTACGACCTGATCTCCGCGGGCCGGGCCGTCTCCCTCAGCCAGCCCACCGCACCCGCCGTGCCGGGCACGGTGATGCGGCCGCTGATCGGGGCGCCGATCACCGGGCGCATCCGGCTGGCCTGGAACCGCTCGACGGTCTCGGCCCGCCAAGCGGAGCTCTTCTACCGGTCTGCCGTCTACGCGTACTTGGCCAATGTGGACAACAACCCCTTTCACCGGGCCTGGTGGGACGAGCATCCGGAAGCCCACCCGGCCCTGGACTGACGTCATTTCACACTCCGTACATGGAATGCGTATTCCCTTCGTTTTACGCTCTCCGCATGGCAGTGGCCGCCACACCATTTGTGAGGTTGAGGGGGCCCCTTCGGAGAGCAGGAGGAAATACCCCATGAGCAAGAGAGCCCGTACGCAAGTCAGTCGGAGAGGGTTCCTCGCCGGCACGGCAGCGGCAGCGGCCGCCGCCACCGTGCCCGCGATCGGCCAGGCGGCCGCGGCCCCCGCAGCGGCATCCGCGCACCGCCCGAACATCCTCCTGATCGTCACCGACGACCAGCCCAAGCAGACCGACTGGGCGCTTCAGAAGACCATCGGCTGGCTCGCCGGCCAGGGTGTGAAGTTCAGCCACGGCCACGTCACCACCCCGCTCTGCGCGCCCTCCCGCTCCTCGATCTTCTCCGGCCGCCACGCCCACAACCACGGGGTCCGCAACAACGCCGCCTCCGCCGCCCTGGACCAGAACACCACCGTCCAGCGCCATCTGAAGCAGGCCGGATATCGCACGGGTCTCTTCGGCAAATACCTCAATTCCTGGAACATTGCCGACGCGCCCCCGCATTTCGAGGATTTCTCGCTGCTCCAGCCCGGATACGTCGACGCGAAGTGGAACGTCAACGGGACGGTCCAAACGATCAACGGCTACACCACGAACATCATCAAGAACCGGACGCTGAGCTTCCTGGACAAGGCGGCCACCGACACCCGCCCCTGGTTCGCCTACGTCACCCCGTACGCCTCGCACGGACCCCGCACGCCCGAGGCCAAGTACGCGGGCACCCCCGTACCAGAGTGGAACGGCCGCCCCTCCGTCACCGAGGCCGACCGCAGCGACAAGCCGCCCTACATCCAGGACGCCACCGGCACCCTGGAGGACGGCAAGCGCATCCGCGCGGAGCAGCTGCGCGTGCTCCTCTCGGTCGACGACGCCGTCCAGGCCTTCAAGGACAAGCTGGCGGCCACCGGCCAGCTCGACAACACCCTCGTCATCTACATCGGCGACAACGGCTTCGGCTGGGCCGACCACGGCTGGACCGCCAAGTCGGTGCCCTACAGCCCCGCCCACGAGGTGCCGTTCTACCTCTCCTGGCCCGCCGGAGGCCTCGGAGCAGGCACGGTGGACAACCGCATCGTCGCCAACATCGACATCGCGCCCACCATCCTCGACGCCGCCGGGATCACCCCGAACACCCCGCAGGACGGGGTCTCGCTGCTGGGCACCCACAGCCGCGACCACCTGCTCGTCGAATGGTGGAAGCAGGGCACCGGCCCCGACCACCGCACCTGGTCCTCCTACGTGGCCAAGGACAAGCAGTACGTGGAGTACTACAAGCTGCACACCGACGCCAACGGCACCGTGTCCGGCACCGGAGAGGTCACCTTCCGGGAGTACTACGACCTCGCCGCCGACCCGCACCAGCTGGTCAACAAGCTGTACCAGGCCACCCCGACGCAGGAACGGGACCTGGGCATCCCCGCCCTGGCCGCCCAGCTCGCCGCCGACCGGGTCGGCTAGCCGCCAGACCTCCGGCCGGGCGCGCCACCCCGCGCCCGGCCGGACCGCATCCATCCCGCACGTTCACCGGAGCCCCTGTGTCCTCTTCGTACTCCTCCTGCTGCACCCCGGGCCACGACTCCCCGGCCGGCGCCGTCACCCTGCTCGCGGCGCCCGCGCTCGCCGCGCCCCGGGCCGTACGCGGTCTGCTCGACCTGCCCGGGGGGTGCTTCCTCATGGGCACCGAGGACGCGGACGGGTTCCCGGCCGACGGCGAGGGCCCGGTCCGGGAGGTGGCGGTGGATCCCTTCCGGATCGCGCCGACGACGGTGACCAACGCCCAGTACGCCACCTTCGTCAAGGCCACCGGACATGTCACGGAGGCGGAGGAGTTCGGGTTCTCCTTCGTCTTCGCCGGGCTGCTGGCGCAGGAACTCGCCGCCACCGCACCGCCCGTGGCCGGGGTTCCCTGGTGGCGGGCGGTGTCCGGTGCGAGCTGGAGGCACCCCGAGGGGCCCGGATCGTCCGTCACGACCCGGCAGAACCACCCCGTCGTCCACGTCTCGTGGAACGACGCGCAGGCGTACTGCTCCTGGTCCGGAACCAGGCTGCCCAGCGAGGCCGAGTGGGAGTACGCGGCCCGCGGCGGCCTGGAGCAGCGCCGCTACCCCTGGGGCGACCAACTCGCACCGGGCGGACGCACGCTGCTCAACATCTGGCAGGGCGACTTCCCCACCACCCACACCGGTCCCCACCTCGGCACCGTCCCCGTGAAGTCGTACCGCCCCAACGGGCACGGGCTCTACAACGCCGTGGGCAACGTGTGGGAATGGTGCGAGGACCCGTTCGGTCCGGGCCACGAGTCCCGCACGATGCGCGGCGGTTCCTTCCTCTGCCACGACTCGTACTGCAACCGCTACCGGGTCGCGGCCCGCAGTTCCAACACCCCCGACAGCTCCACGTCCAACATCGGTTTCAGGGTGGCTGCCTGAGGGTGGATCAGTTCTCCTGGACGACGAGCCCGGCCACGTGATCGGTGACCATGTCCAGGATCTCGGCGGCCGCCTTGTCGTCGCCGAGGACCAGGAAGTTCAAGGTCACCCCGTCCGTCATGGCCGCCAGATAGCGGGCCAACACGGTCACCGGCACGCTGAGCTCGAACGGGTGGATCAGGCGCAGCTCCTCGAGCAGCACGGTGTACGCATCGCAGTAGGACTCGTACTGCTTGCGCGCCAGGTGCCCGAACTCCGGCTGGCGCAGGGCGTACTGGGTGAGCTCGTAGGTGAGCATGTGCGCCCCCGGGGCGGCCGCCACATGGTCCCAGTACGCCTGGAAGCCGGCCCGGATGGTCTCCCGCAGGGTCGGCCTCGGCAGGATCGCGGCCTTCACGAGGGTGACGTAGTGCGCGGTGATGGTCTCGATGACCGACTCCAGCAGCGCCTGCTTGGAGTCGAAGCAGTAGTGGAAGACGCTCAGGGAGACGCCCGCCTCGGCGGCGATGGACCGGGTCGTGGTTCTGGACACCCCGTCGCGGGTCATTGCACGGATCGCCGCCTCCGTCAGCTGCCTGCGCCGGTCGGTCAACGGCATCCGTGCCATGTACGGGTTCCCCTTCGCTCCGGTGCGCCCCGAGCGGGGTGTCCGCGGGCCCACCGGGCCCCGGACACCCCGCTCGATGCCGTCAGCTGCTGTATACGCCGACTTCGTACAGGGAGTAACCCCACTGCGTACCGCGTCCCGCTCCGTGCACGCGCACGTACCGGGCCGGGACCCCCGCGAACTGCGCCGTGTCCAGGCCGCCGTCACCGCTCGCCGTGGACCAGGCCGTCTGCCAGTTCGTCCCGTCCGGGGAGAGCTCGATGCGGTACGACTTCCCGTACGCGCGCTCCCATTCGAGCGTGACCCGCTTGACCAGGGCCGGGGAGCCCAGGTCGAACTGCACCCACTGGTCGTCGCTCCAGTCGCTCGCCCAGCGGCTGTTCCGGTCTCCGTCCACGGCCCTGCCGGGCGCGTAGCTGATGAACGGGTTCCACTCGGCGGAGCTCGCCGAGGCGGCCGTGCCCGCCGCGAGGTTCACCCCGGCCTTGTGCTGCTCGGAGTTGCCCCAGGTGCGCAGGTAGGACTCGGCTCCCTTGAACAGGTCGTCCACCACGCCCTGTCCGCCGACGAGCCGGATGTCCTCGATCCAGTCGGGCACCAGGCCGTAGTGCGAGGCGCCGTCGGTGTTGAGGTCCCACGTGCGCTGGCCGGTGGTCACCTTGTCGATGACCGATCCGCCGTCGGTGCTGCGGAAGGGGTACGTGACCGGGTTCGGCGTGTTCGCCCCGCGCGGGCCGGGCCAGCCGCCGACGCCGTTCATGTCGGTGCCGTAGCCGTAGCCGACGTTGTACTTCTCGCGCAGCGCGTCGGTCCGCTTGGCCTCGGCGCTGAAGCCCTCGGAGCCGCCCATGTACGCGGCGGCGAAACCGCCGAGCTTGTAGAGCCGCTCGGTCCAGCCCAGGTCCATCCAGCTGTGCGAGGAGATCACGCCGGGGTACGACTCGGTCTCGAGGATGTCGAAGGCCTGCCCGGCCGCCTTCACGCTCATGTGGTCGAGTTCGAGCATCATCTTGCGTTTCATCATGCCGCGCACCGCGTAGTCACCGAGGTCGGTGAGTCCTCGGGTGTTGCACTGGGCGCCCGAGGCGTACGAGGGCACGCTCACGCCCGCCGGCAGCTGCTTCTCGGCGGAGGCCGCCGGGGCCAGGCCGATGGGGTTGTCGTGCTGCGGGCCCGCGCACTGCTCGGTCTTCCAGAAGGTGCCCGTCGACAGGAACTGCCCGACGTTGATGGCCGTTCCCAGCGCGCCCTCGTCGAAGCGGACCCCGCACAGGGCGTTGTCGAACTTGTGGCACAGGAACATGCTGCGCACGCCGAGGTTGTACAGCTCGTCGAGCCCGCGGTCGATGTCCTGCTTGCTGCACTGCGCGACGTCCAGGATCTGCTTGCAGCCGAAGGGCTCGGAGGTCTCGACGCCGAGGACCACGGCCAGCTTGCCCTGCTTGATCACCTCGCGGGCCTGGGCGGAGTCGGTGACGATGCGGAACCAGCCCTTGCCGGGGCCGCCGTACATCTTGTCGACGTAGGCCTGCATGTCGTACGTCTTCTTCGCCTCCAGGCGGATGGCGGTCATCTCGTCGCAGCTGCGGTCCTTGAAGAAGTAGACCGAGCAGATCACCCCGTTGGTGACGAGGTCGTTGACGAGGACGCGCTGGCCGCCGCGCCAGGCGCGCTCGATCCAGGCGTAGTAGTTCTGCTGATGGGTCAGCGAGTCGTGGGCGGGCCAGTCCTTGAAGGTGGGCCAGCCGTCGGGGTCGTGCTTGCCGTCGCCGCCCTTGGTGATGAAGTCGAAGATCGCGAGGCTGCCGTCGGGGTAGTGCTCGGGGCAGTCCTTGAGCGCGTCGGCGATGCCGGCGTCGGAGAACGGCTTTCCGCAGATCAGCCGGCCGCCGAAGCCCTCGTTGGACATGATGTGGTCGTGCGCGTCGACGAACCCGCGGACGTTGCCCTGGGCGTCGGTGCCCTTGAAGGGCTCACCGGTCACGTTGATCTGGGAGTCGGGCGCGGGCCGTGCGGTGGGGTTCCACCAGCCGTTGTCCGCGGCCGCTCCCGGGACGGGGCCGAGCACCATCGCGAGCAGGCCGAGGAGTACGGACAGGACCGCGAACGGCTTGCGGCGGCTGCGGGGTTGTGGTTCCGGTCGTTGTCGTTGTGGGTCTGGGGTCATGGCCACTACTCACGTCCTCGGTCGGCGGAGGGCGCGGTCGAGGACACGGTCCACCGGAGGCGTGGCCGCCCTGGCACCTGTTTGTCATGTCCCGCGCAAGCATTGCGTTGAGAATCGCTACTGCCGGGTACAGAGTCAAGAGTCCGGGTCACATGACCTGATGGATCGTCACCCTACTGGCCCGGCGGGCCGCCGTCAGCGGGATGCGGAGGTGCGTGCTTGACTTCCGCTCCCCGCCCTACAGGGCGGGGATTCCTGCCACGATCGTGTGACCGTCTCGGTGGGTTCCTGCTCCACCGCGCTGCGCCGGGACGAGTCCCGGTCCTACCTGCGCTCCACAGGCTGACACCGCCAGTGCGGCGGCCTTCCCCGCTCCCGCCGACCCGCGCACCTCGGACTACGTCCAGGGCCGCTTCGGCTGACCCCGCGGGCCGACCCCCGACGGCCGGGCCCGGTGACGGATCACTACATTGGGGCGCATGTCCACGCACCCTGTGATCCTCTTGCTGTCGGGGAGCCTGCGGGCCGGCTCCTCCAACGAGACCGTCCTGCGCACCGCACGAGCGGCGGCCCCCGCGCGCGTGCGGACGGTCCTCTACGAGGGGCTGGCGGACCTCCCGCACTTCAACCCCGACGACGACGCCGAACCGCTGCCGGGTCCCGTGGCGGGGCTGCGCGCGGCGATCGCCGAGGCGTCCGCGGTCCTGATCTGCACCCCGGAGTACGCCGGCACCCTGCCGGGTTCCTTCAAGAACCTGCTGGACTGGACGGTCGGCGGCACCGAGATCTGCGACAAGCCCGTCGCCTGGGTGAACGCGGCGGCCCCGGGGCGCGGCCAGGGCGCGGAGGCCACCCTGCGGACCGTCCTCGGCTACACAGGCGCCGACATCAGGGACGAGGCCTGCGCACGCATCGCCGTGGACCGCAGGACGGTCGCCGCGGACGGCACCATCACCGACGAAGCCGTACGCACCGAACTCGCCCGGATCCTCACCCTGCTGGCGGACGAGGGCTAGGGAGTCTCTTCCGGACGGGGCTTGAGGCGGCGCAGGGTGTAGCCCCCGTGTGTCGGGTCCAGGGGTCTGGTGGCCTCTTTGAAGAGGTGCTCGGCCCGCTCGTAGGACAGGCGGCGCCGGCCCGTGTCCGGGCACAGGTCGGCCGGCCCGGGGGTCCGGGCCGGTCCGGGCCGCCGGTCGGAGAGGAACACCGGGCCCCGGGTGCGGCCGGCGAGCAGGCCGGGCAGGAGGCGGGCCGTCCCGGAGCGCCAGCTCACCCAGGTGCGGCCCGCACGGGCCCGGCGGTCCTCCAGGTCCAGGTCCTCCACGTTCAGGGACAGGACGGTCTTCACCCCCGCCGCCGATTCGTGCAGGAGCCGCCACAACGTCTTTTCCCGCAGCGGTACTTCGGGGTCGTTCCACAGCGCGGCGAGCTGCGCGGGGTCCAGGGCGGGCGCCCGGGGGAGGGTCTCGGCGCGCCGCTCCAACCCGGCCGCGAGCTCGTCCAGGCCGGCCCAGGCGCCGAAGGAGCGTACGGCCGAACGGTGCCGGTTCCAGGTCCTGGCGGCCGCACCGCCCCAGGCGGCCGTGCACACCCGTGCCGCCTCCTCGGCCGTCAGGCGGGACAGCGGCGTGCCGTCGCCGAGGTCCAGGCGCAGCCGGCGCAGGGTCTGGCCGTACGAGCGGACCGTCGCGGCGTCCAGATCCGCCCGGCCCAGGAACCCCGCTGCGGCCCCGCCGAGGGTCGGACCCGGTGCCGGGCCGCCGGTGGCGGGTACCTCCTGCGCGCGCCGGTGCAGGAAGGCGCGCTCGGCGGCGTTCTTGGCGAGGGCCGCCGCCCGGAGGAACTCCAGCCGTGCCTCCGGGCCGCGGCCCAGGCGCAGCAGCAGGTCTCCCCGGACACTGGGGAGGAGGTGGTAGTCGCGGAGTACGGGATCGACGACCAGCGAGTCGACCAGGTCGAGGCCGGCCTGCGGCCCGTACGCCATCCCGACCGCCACCGCCCGGTTGAGCCGGACCACCGCCGTCGGCAGCAGCCGGGCCAATGCCCCGTACAGGGTCGCGATCTGCGCCCAGTCGGTCTCTTCGGCGGTGCGTGCCTGCGCATGGCACACGGCGATCGCCGCCTGCAGCATGTACGGGCCGGGTGCCCCGCCGGCCTCCCGCGCGCGCAGCATCGCGGTGAAGCCGCGGCGGACGAGCAGCTGGTCCCAGCGCCCCCGGTTCTGCTCGTGGAGCCGGACGGGCTCGCCCGAGGGCCCGGTGCGCGCCGCCGAACGGGAGGCCTGGATCTCCATCAGCGCGACCAGGGCGTGCACCTCGGCCTCCCGGGGGGCCAGTTCGGCCAGCAGCCGGCCCAGCCGGAGCGCTTCGAGGCAGAGTCCGGGGCGCATCAGATCGTCGCCGGAGGTGGCCGAGTAACCCTCGTTGAAGATCAGGTAGATGACCTCCAGCACCGAGGACAGCCGCTCGGGCAGTTCCGACTCCGCCGGCAGGTCGAAGGGCACGCGGTGCTCGGCCAGCGTGCGCTTGGCCGTGGCGATGCGCCGGGTGACGACGGCCGCCGTGACGAGGAAGGCCCGTGCGATCTCCTCGGCCGTCAGACCGCCCAGCAGCCGGAGCGTGAGCGCCGCACGGGCCTCGGTCGGCAGCACGGGGTGGCAGGAGATGAACATCAGCCGCAGGACGTCGTCCTGTTCGGGCTCCTGCCGCTCCTCCAGCTCGTGGGCGAGCTGTTCCTGCTTGTCCGTCAGCGCCCGGGAGCGCCGGATGTGGTCGACCGCCCGCCGCTTGGCCGTGGTCGTCAGCCAGGCGCCGGGGTTGTCCGGGACCCCGGCGCCCGGCCACTGCTCCAGCGCGGCGACGAGCGCGTCCTGGGCCAGTTCCTCGGCCAGGCCGACATCGTGCACCATGCGCGTCAGCGTGGCGATGATCTTGGCCGATTCGAGCTTCCAGACCGCGTCGATCGTCCGCGAGGTGTCCGGCACGGATCAGGGGCCGAAGACCTGCTGGACCACGCTCTCGCCGTCGCCGACGATCCTGCGGAAGCGGCGGGCCAGCTCGATCGCCTCTTCCCGGGACCGGACCTCGATCAGCGCGAAACCGGCCACGGCCTCCTTGGCCTCGGCGAACGGCCCGTCCGTCACGGTGATCTCCTCGCCGGCGGAGGTCACCAGGATGCCGCCCGGCTCCAGGCCGCCCGTGGCCAGCAGCACGCCGGCCGCGGTCAGCTCCTCGATGAAGTTGCCCATTTCGGCGTACAGCCGCTCGTCGGGGGCGGTGTCGGAGGGCTTCGTCGTCATCAGGTAGCGCATGGGGACTCCTCGTCTCGTCGTGCCGAGCTGCTGCCCGCACCCTGCCTACACGTCGAACGGGCGATGTGACAGGGAACGCGCCCATTCCCTGTCACCTTTCCGGTTCGACGTATCAGCGAGAACCGAACGAGAACCGAACGAACACCGCGTTCGACGAACCCGAGAGGTACCCGCCATGAGCACCCAGGCCCCCACCGCCACCGCCACCGCCACCGTCTCCTCCGTCACCCGCTCCTCCACCCCCCTCTCCACCACCCGCTCCCTCCTCACCTGCGCGGTCGTGGCCTCTCCGCTGTGGGCGGTCGTCTCCCTGACCCAGGCCGCGACCCGCCAGGGCTTCGACATCACCCGCCATCCGCTGAGCGCACTGAGCAACGGCAGCCTCGGCTGGCTCCAGATCACCAACTTCCTGCTCGCCGGAACCCTCCTCGTCCTCGGGGCGAGCGGCCTGCGCCGGGCCCTGCGGGGCACCCCGGGAGGCACCTGGGCGCCGCGGCTGGTCCGGATCGGCGGCATCGGCATGATCGCCGCGGGAGCCTTCGTCATGGACCCGGTCGACGGCTTCCCCGCAGGAGCCCCCTCCGCGGAGGCCGCCACGCTCACCTGGCACAGCTACGCCCACTTCGCCGCCGGGTCGGTCACCTTCACCTCGCTGATCGCCGCCTGCTACGTCCTGGGCCGCCACTTCGGCCGCGCCGGGAACCGCCGGTACGCGCTGGCCTCCCGGGTCGCCGGCACGGCCCTTCTGATCGGCAACGGCTGGGCGATGAGCGGCGGCCGTGCGGGCACCCTGACCCTGGCCGTCGGAGCCGTCACGGCGATGCTCTGGATCTCCGTGGTCGCCCGGCGCAGCCGCCGTGGCATCTGACCCGCCGGCGCCCCACGGGCGTGCGTGTGGATCACTGGATAGACTTGCCACGGGAGGCGCCTGATGGGCACGGCAGCGAACCGGGGCCTTTATACGGGCCGCGCCTCCGGCCTGATCGGGAGGCAGATCGCCGGCTACCGGATCGAGCGCATCATCGGCCGGGGCGGCATGGCCGTCGTCTACCAGGCGAAGGACCTGCGCCTGGACCGTACGGTCGCGCTCAAGCTGATCGCCCCGGAGCGCGTCCGCGACGAGGTCTTCCGGCGCCGCTTCGCCCACGAGGCCCGGGTCGCCGCCAGGATCGAGCACCCGCACATCGTGCCCGTCTTCGAAGCCGGCGAGACCGACGGGGTCCTCTACATCGCCATGCGCTACGTCCCCGGGCCGGACCTGCGGACCCTGCTGGACCGGGACGGCCCCCTGCCCGTCCCGACCGCGCTGCGCATCGCCGCGCAGGTGGCATCGGCGCTCGACGCGGCCCATGATCACGATCTCGTGCACCGGGACGTCAAACCCGCCAACATCCTGGTCGCCGAGGGCACCGACAGCGAGCACCCGGAGCACATCTACCTCACGGACTTCGGACTGACGAAGAAATCGCTGGCGCTCACCGGGTTCACCACGGCGGGCGAGTTCGTCGGTACGGTCGATTACATGGCGCCGGAACAGATCTCCGGGCGCCCGGTCGACGGGAGGTGCGACGTCTACAGCCTCGGCTGTGTCGTCTACGAGTCCCTCGCCGGCGGGCCGCCCTTCGTCCGGGACGACGCCCCCGCGCTGCTGTGGGCGCACCAGTACGACGAGCCGCCTCCCCTGACGGGGAAACGGCCCGATATCGCGCCGGCGGCCGACGCCGTACTGGCGAAGGCTCTGGCGAAGGTCCCGGAGGACCGCTACGACTCCTGCCTGGAATTCGTGGCGGCGCTGCGTGCCGCCACGGCCACCGCACCCGCACCCGCCCGGCGGGCCGCTCCGCAGTCCGGGGATCCGGGGAGCGGGGATCCGGGGAGCGGGGCGCCGCCCAGGGAGCCCCCGGACTGGGCCCGGCCGGTGTTCACAGTCCCAGGGAGATGGCCAGGCGGGTCATTTCCGCCGTGGTGTTGATGTTCAGCTTGGCCCGGATGCGGCGCAGGTAGGCGTCGACCGTGTGCTTGGAGAGTCCCATCGAGCGGGCCGTCTGCACGTAGGTGCACCCGGCGGCGATGTGGCGCAGGGCCTCCTGCTCGCGCGGGGCGAGGGCGGTTGCGGTGGCTTCGGCTTCGGTGTGCGGCGCGACCAGTGTGAGGCTCATGGGACTTCCTCCGGTTCGGCTCAGTCATCACGGCTGCTCGCACCTTTGAAAGCAGAGGACATGTCCACGAATGTGAATGTATGTCCGTGTTAAAGAGCTTGTCGGTGGGAGTTCATGAGCCTGTCCGTCGACTGTCACGGGCGTGTCACAGGGCAGGGGAGAAGGTCCTCAGTCCTCAGAACCCGACGAGCGACTGCTCGGCCCAGATGGTCTTGCCGAAGAGGGTGTGCCGGGTGCCCCAGCGCTGGGTGAGCTGCGCGACCAGCAGCAGTCCGCGCCCGCCCTCGTCGAAGATCCGGGCACGCCGCATGTGCGGGGCGGTACCACTCGCGTCCGAGACCTCGCAGATCAGCGTGGTGCCCTCGTGGATCAGCCGGAGCTGTACGGGCGGCTCGCCGTAGCGGATGGCGTTGGTGACCAGTTCGCTGACCACGAGCTCGGTGACGAAGGCGGCCTCGTCGAGCCCCCAGACCGTCAGCTGGTCGGTGGCGTTGCGGCGGGCCTGCGCGACCAGGGAGGGGTCGGAGGTCAGGTCCCAGACGGCGACCTTGTCGGTGTGCAGGGCCCGGGTCCGGGCGACGAGCAGGGCCACGTCGTCATCGGGACGGTGGGTCAGGAGAGCCGTCAGCACCCGGTCGCACACGGTGTCCAGGGTGGAGGCGGGCCGGATCAGGGCCGCGAGCATGGTGTCCAGGGCCTCGTCGATGTCGTGGTCGCGGGCCTGCAGGAGGCCGTCGGTGTACAGCGCGAGGAGGCTGCCTTCGGGAAGTTCGACCTCGACGGTCTCGAAGGGCAGGCCCCCCAGGCCCAGCGGCGGCCCCGCCGGGACGTCGAGCAGGTACGCGGAGCCCTCGGGGGAGACCACGGCGGGCGGGGGATGACCGGCCCGGGCGGCGGTGCACCGGCGGGTCACCGGGTCGTACACCACGTACAGGCAGGTGGTGCCGATGCCCCCGGCCGCCTCCCCGCCCCCGCCCGTCTCGTCCGCCGACAGGTGGATGATCAGGTCGTCGAGGTGGGTGAGCAGCTCGTCCGGAGGCAGGTCGACGTCGGCCAGGGTGCGCACCGCAGTGCGCAGCCGGCCCATGGTGGCGGAAGCGCGCATGCCGTGGCCGACGACATCGCCCACGACCAGGGCCACCCGGGCTCCGGACAGCGGGATCACGTCGAACCAGTCGCCGCCCACACCGGCCTCGCCGGCGGCCGGCAGATAGCGGGAGGCGATCTCCAGCGCCGACTGCACGGGCAGCGTGTGGGGGAGCAGGCTGCGCTGCAGCGTCATGGTGCTGGTGTGTTCCCGGGCGGTCCGGCGCGCACGGTGGATGCCGGTGGCCGCCCGGGCCGTGAGCTCCTCGGCCAGCCGCAGGTCCTCCGGGTCGAAGGGCTCCGCGTTCTGGTGACGGCTGAAGACGGCCAGGCCCAGGGTGGTGGCGCCGTCGCGCAGCGGTACCAGCATCATCGAATGGGTCCCGTACTCGCTGATCCAGCCGGCCGCGGGATCCTGCGCGACCCACCGGGCGACGGCCGGGTCGGCGGTCCCGTACACCGCGCCCCGCCCTGCGGCCAGACACTCCGCGGGGGGCGACAGCGCCGGGTAGACGGTCGTCTCCCCGACCGCGAACCGGGACTCCCGGCTCCCGCCGAGGACCGACCGTACGGCGCTGCGGGACACCGTGAGGGCGCCCGTTCCGGGACTCCGGGCCGGTCCCTCACCGCGGAGGGAGGGTTCCAGCAGGTCGACGATCGCCAGGTCGGCGAGCCGGGGGACGGCCGCGTCGGCCAGGTCCTGCACGGTGCGGGCACTGTCCGGGCTGGTGCTGGTGCTGGTGCTGGTGCTGGTGCTCGTGCCGGTGCCCGTGGTGCGGGAGCCGGCGAGCGTCGGCGGGAGCGGCTGCCGCGGGGCGGTGTCTCCCGGGGCCTTGTCGTGCGCGGTCAGGTACACGGCCCGCACCCGGCCGTCCGGACCCGGTACGGGGGCCAGCGAGGTCGCCCAGCCGTGCGCCGCGCCCGAGCCGGGCGGCCGCACGAAGCCGTCCACGAACTGCGGCTCACCGGTCTCCAGCACCCGGCGCATTCCCCGCTCGGTCTCCTCGCTCACCGGGTCGGGGGCGATCTCCGACAGGCGCAGCCCGTGCATCTCGGCCTCCGTGAGGGAGAGCGCGCGGTGCATGCCCGCGTTCGCCCGCACCAGCCGCAGGTCCTGGTCGAAGACCGCCAGGACGCAGGGGGACCGGTCGAAGGCCCATTCGCCCAGGGGCCCGTCCCAGGAGGCTGCGGGCTCGCCCGTCACGGCGGACAGGACGAACCACTCGGCGGTCCCGCCGGCGGCCGCCCTGCGGTGCGCGAGCAGTCCCGCGTCCAGCCGCCGGCCGTCCCGGTGGCGCAGCGGGACGGTGCCGCTCCACCGCTCCTGTCCGGGCGCGACCGGCCGCGCCGCAGTGTCCGTACCGGGCGCAGTGCCCGTACCGCCGGATCCGCCGGACCGGTCCGCGAGCAGATTCGCGGCGGGGAGCCCCACGACCTCCGAGGGCGCGTAGCCGAGCAGCCGGCGGGCCTCCTCGCTCCACCCGGTCACGATGCCCTGCTCGCTGACGGTGGCCGTGGCCGTGTACGCCGCCCCCGGGGACGCGTGCGTGGTCCGGGCCTGCCGCTCACCGGGAGGGGTGGGAAGTTGCTCCATCGCCGCTCATCTCGCCTTCGCTGGCCAGGGGCTCCACTGACAAGCATCATCCGGCGCGGCAGGGAGCACCAACGCAGCGCCGTCACGTGCCCGGGTGCCTGAGGGCGAGGGCCGGGACCCGGTAGGACCGGCCGTCGGGCTTGGCCACCGGCAGGTCCAGGAGCATGCGCTCCTCCGCGGAGACCAGCGCGCGCGGGTCGACCGGGGCGCCCATGACCGCGAGCCGGGCGAGCGCCGGCACGAAGGTGCGTCCGTCGTCGGGCGCCTCCGCGGTGAAGGCGACGAGGTGGACGTCACCGCGGCCGGTGAGGTTGTGTCGGACCGAGTCGAGGAGCGAGCTCCCGCCGGCCACCTGGAGGAAGATGCGGGCCCCCTGGTCGTAGGCGGTGCGGACGGCACCGTCGAAGTGGACCGGCGCGGACGCGTGCCGGGCCCACAGGGCGCGCAGCCGTTCGGGGTCGGTGCAGACCTCGGCGTTCACGGACGAGACGAACGGCACGGCGGGGACGCTGATGCGCCGGCCGGCGAGGCTCGAGCGCACGGCCTCCTCGGCGCGGGCCATCCGCGGGGAGTGGAAGGCGTGCGACGCCTCGAGGGCGTCCGTGACGACCCCGGCACCGGCGCAGGCCTCCCGCAAGGTGGCGAGACCTTCCGGGGTGCCGCTGACCACGACCTGTCGCGGCTGGTCGAAGCAGGCGAGCCACACGTCGTCGATGCCGTCGGCGAGCCGGCGGCAGGTCTCCTTGTCGGTCTGCACCGAGAGCATCCCGCCCCGGAGCCCGCTTTCGGCCCGCCGCAGGGCCGCGCCCCGGTGCACGAGCAGCCGGACGGCGTCCACGTGGGTCAGCGCCCCCGCCGCGGCGGCGGCCGCGAACTCCCCGGTGCCGTGGCCCAGGGCGAGGTCCGGGGTGATCCCGCAGTCGGCCAGGACCCGGGTCGCGGCGATCTGGACGGTGCCGAGCAGCGGCTGGCACACCTCGGTGGAGGCGAGCCTGCGCCCGAGTTCCCCGTTGTCCACGGGGAAAGCCCGGGTCGTCCGGGCCGTCTGGGATGCGGAGGCCTCGCCGTACAGCAGGTCGGCCAGGTCGAAGCCGAGGTCGGCCCGGGCCACGGCGCTCAGTACGCAGACGGCCGAGCGGTAGGCGGGGAACCGCGCGTAGAGGTCCCGCATGATCCCCGGCCGCTGACTGCCCTGACCGGGGAAGAGGAAGGCGGTACGGCGCTGCGCGGCCGGCAGCGGGGCGTCGGCGGCGAAGGCGCCGTCGCCGAGGTCGCCCCGGGCTCCCGCGAGGAGCTGCTCACGGGCGTGGCGCAGGCGCAGGAGGAACCCGACCGTGTCCGTGGCCACGATCGCGAGCCGGGCCGACAGCGGCGTCCGGGCGCCTAGGGTGTGGGCCACGGCCGCCAGCGGCGTACGGTCCGCCGCGTCGAGTACGCCGAGTACCGCGCCGATGTGCTGGTCCAGCAGCTCGGGGTTTCCGGCCGAGAGGAAGACGAGATGGGGGTGCCCGGTGCCTGCGGTGCCGTGGACGTCTCCGGTGCTTCCGGGGCCGGCGGATCGTTCCGGAAACCGGGTGCGGACCGCTTCGGGGCCCTCCTCCGGCACCCCGTGGACGTTGGTGCCACCGAACCCGAACGAGCTGACGGCGGGGGCGTGGAAGGTCTCGTGGTTCCAGCGTTCAGTCATGGCGGGTCCGCCTTCGGTCCGGATGGCGCGTCGCTCCTGCTGTGTGCAGGACCGTCGCTTTCCACCGTGCCCGGAGTCGGCACGAAGCCGTAGACCCGGCTTTTCGTTACTTGACAGGCGCGGGGATCAGGTGCGCGGACCAAGGACAGGGACCGGGATCAGGGGCCGGGATCACGGGTCGGGATCACGGGCCGGCGTCAGACGCCGCGGTCGCCTCCTGGAGGTGGGCGGCGATCATGGCGACGTCGTCGGCGATGTCCAGGATGCCGCTCGGGTCGGTCGTGGGGGTCGAGGCGCCGGTGACGCCCGCGTAGAACACGTCGAAGGTTCCGTCGCCCTTGTCCAGGTAGCCGGCGATGGTGATGGCGCCGATGCCCAGGCGGTCGTTGAGCGCGTCCAGGCCGACGGCGGCCCCGGTCTTGGCGAACACCTTGCCGCGCGCCGGGCAGGCGCGGCAGTTCTCGGCCAGCAGGCCGTCGACCCCGAGGATCGGCAGGGCCTCGCGGAAGCGGCGCGCCTCGGGGGAGCGCAGCCAGTACGTCAGCATCTGGATCTCCGCCTGCGGCGTGGACCGGTCGACGGGGTTGCCGCCCCGCCCGTCCAGGAGCTGCACCTGTGCGCGGTCGACCTTGGCCCCGTCGAGGAAGGAGGCCAGGACGGGGAAGCCGTCCATGCACGCGTGGCTGCCGGTGGTGACCGCCATCAGGCACATGCCGAGGTTGGCGCCCAGGTTGTGGCTCACCTTGAGGATGAGCTCGGCGTACTCGGCGAAGGGCGGCGAGGTGTACGCGGCGACCCGCGCCCGGCCCTGGTATTCGGCGGGCAACCGGTTCACCGGGTTCCCGCCCGTCGGGTCCGCGGTCACGTCGACCCCGGCGCGTTCGAGGGCCTCGATCAGCGCGGTCCGGCCGAAGGCCGACGGATCGGCGATGGGGGAGACCTTCAGCACCGGCGCGGCCCCCGCCGCGATCGTGCCGGACAGCCGGATCCGGGTCCCGTTCTCCGAGGTCGTGACCGTGACGGCCGTCGGCTTGCCCGCCGCCACGGTCTTCACCGTCGAGGTGACCCGGTACGGGGCGACCTTCGGCCGCCAGTCAAGCCGGGCCGGCGCGTCGGCGCGGTCCCCGGGGGTGGTCGTCAGATCGATGAGGTTGTCGTTGAGGATCAGCGGGGTCGGGGTGGGGACCAGGACCGGTTCGGGCTGGAAGAGCCGGTCGTCGACGATCACGTTCCCGTCGACGCGGGTGATGCCGGAGGCGCGCACCTGGCGGGCGAGGAGGTCGATGCCGGCGAGCGGGTTCTGCGGGGTGAGCGTGGCACCGGGGACGTCGTCGGCGTAGGTGTGGTCGAGGTCGGTGAAGGCGACCGTACCGTCGGGTCGGGTCCTGCCGCCCATGGTCAGGTCGCCTTGGGCGACCAGGGCGAGATCGCCGGTCAGGGTGGCGCCGCGCCGCTCGCCGACCGCGTAGAGCGGTGTCACGAAGCGGTGGTCGCCGCCGAGGGTGTGCCAGGCGCCGGAGACGCTGAACAGCTTGGCCGTGGATCCGGGGATGAAGAGCTGCTCGGGGAACATGCTGTGGACGGTCCGCCCGCTGTCCGGGTCGACCTGGAGGAGCCCCCACTGGGCGTTGCGGTACCCCGGCTTCCGCATGATCTCCGTGATCCGGGGATCGAGCGGGTCGGAGCCGCTGCTGTCCGATCCGCTGCGGTCGGAGCCGCTGCTGTCGGAGGGCGTGGGCGTCGGCGGTGTCGGTGTCGCCCCGGTGGCCGTGCCCGCGGTCAGGACCATGAGCAGCAGGGCCGCGCATCCGGCGGCAGTGCGCCGCCGCAGGGACCGGGGGTGCGTTCCTCTTGGCACGGCGAGCCCCGTTCGTCCAGGCGGCGGGCTCCGCGTGCGTCACCCGGTCGCGTGTACCCGGTAGGCAGTACGCAGGGTTCAGCCAGCGTGGCACGGCCGCATCCGGCACGCACCTCGCCCGGGCACCGCCGCCCACGGCAGGTGCGGTCCGGGGACGGCGGCGTACGTTGGGAGGGGGGCCGGACGAGGCTGCAGGAAGGGCCGACCCATGGCGCAGACGGCTGGTGCCCACGGCACGAACAAGGTGGCGCAGTTCCTGGACAGCCCGTTCGTGGGGCTGTCCCCCTGGATCGTCTTCGCCCTCGTGGTGGGGCCCGGACGCTTCGAATGGGCGGTGGGGCTGGCCCTGGCCATCTCGGTCTGCCTGGTCGTCGGCAGCCGTCTGCTGAACCCCGGCTCCTCACTGAAGATCCTGGAACTCGCCGACGTCGTGTTCTTCGCGATCCTCACGGTCGTCGGGATCTTCGCCAGTGACGGCACGCGACGCTGGCTGGAGACCTACGCGGGGGAGATCGCGAACGTCACCCTCTTCGCCATCGCCCTCGGATCCATCCTGGCCGGGGTGCCGTTCACCCTCCAGTACGCCCGGGAGCAGGTCGACCGGAAGTTCTGGGACACGCCGGTCTTCAAGCGGACGAACTACGTGATCACCGGGGTCTGGGGACTGGCCTTCCTGATCAACGCAGTCGTGGGGGCGTACGGCGACCTCGTGCTGCGGGACCCGGAGAACATGTGGACCGGCTGGATCATCCAGGTCCTCGCCATCGTGGGGGCCCTGCGCTTCACCCGCCGGTACCCGGAGGCCGTGCGGGCCCGGGCCCGCGCCGAAGGGCCGGCCCCGACCGGTTCCTGACACCGCGCAAGG
>NZ_JBHVYI010000118.1:0-22976 GCF_042880975.1 Streptomyces sp. NPDC058289 | reverse complement strand
GTGGTGGAGTTCCGAAGCCAGGGCTGGTGCAGGACGGCGACGGGACTGACGACCGGACCGGGTGGCCCGCAGTGATCAGGGGCCACCACGAGCAGAACCGCAGTTGACGCAGTGGCAGTACCTGTAAGTGCAGTATTCGTAGGTGTAGTACCCAGTAGTTGAGTCAGTGAGCAGCACCTCGGTGAACGCGTCGAATGTGGGCGCGTGCCCCGGGAGGTTCGGCAGTGGGGTTCCAAGCCAGAGCAGACGCACGACGGGCGACGGGGCTGGCTGCCGAAACGTGGCGCTAGGCCAGGCCATGAGCAGTACAAGCGGTTAGCAGTACGCAGTACCAGCAGTAAGCAGTATCAGCAGTAAGCATCTCCAGCAGTACGTAGTACCCCGCTTGGTAAGTAGTTGATCACCGAGGGAAGAACGGAGGAGCTAGGCGCCATCAGGATCGCCCGGGCCGGCAGGTTGAAGCCCGGGTACCGCAGGACATCGTCAGTGAGGTGGTCTCCGGTCAAGCAACCGCGATCCCCGCACCCCGATCACGCATGAGTCGGGTCTGCGGAAACAGAGGGCCGGCGCAGTACGAGGGCCGGCAGATGGTGTAGCAGTTCCTTCGGGGCCCTGGTGCCATAGGCACCAGGGCCCCTCCACGCGTTCCAGAAAGAGGTTCAATGACAGCAGACGACTCGTTCGGCCGTCTCGACGACGACGACTACCCCGCCTACACCATGGGCCGGGCCGCAGCGATGCTCGGCACCACCCAAGGATTCCTCCGCGCCCTGGGCGAAGCCCGCCTCATCACCCCGCTCCGCTCGGACGGCGGACACCGCCGCTACTCCCGCTACCAACTGCGCATCGCCGCCCGCGCCCGCGAACTCGTCGACCACGGAACCCCGATCGACTCCGCCTGCCGGATCATCATCCTGGAAGACCAGCTCGAGGAAGCCCAGCGCATCAACGCCGAGTACCGCCGAGCCGGCGAATCTTCGGCTCCATCGGCCTCGGCCTGAGGTGATCGTGCCCGTCGTCATCGGCGGGCTCCCGATCTTCAAGCATTCCCGACGCGACGCGGGCGCACAGACGCGGGGCCCCTTCCGAAACAGCCGAGCACGCCTACCTGTCCGCGGTCGGCGACCACTGCGTCTCCCTCCGCCGCCCGACCGCGCCCGGACCTGACGCCGGTCGATAACCCACCACGCAAATGCCGGCAAGCATCGACACGTCGTCGCGCTCAGTGGGCAGCGCGGAAGACGGCGATGTAGTGCGCGGTGAAGGCTGCCACGGTCAGGGCGTGGAACACCTCGTGGTAGCCGAACCAGCGGGGTGAGGGGTCGGGTCGCCGGAGGGCGTACACGACGGCGCCCGCGCTGTAGAGCAGCCCGCCCGTCACGATCAGGGTGAGTACGGCCGCGCCGCCGCTGTGCAGGAAGTCGGGCAGGTAGCGCACCGGTGCCCAGCCCAGGGCCAGGTAGCAGGGCGTGTACAGCCAGCGGGGCGCACCGATCCACAGGACGCGGAAGGCGATGCCGGCCAGAGCACCCGTCCACACGATCCACAGGAGGACGGACCGCTGGTCAGGGGCGAGAAGGAGCACGGCCAGCGGGGTGCAGGTGCCGGCGATGATCAGGAAGATGTTGGCGTGGTCGAGGCGGCGCAGGACGGCCTCGCCTAGCGGTCCCCAGGTGCCGAGGTGGTAGACGGCGCTCGTCCCGAACAGCAGCCAGGCGGTGACGGCGTACACGGTGCAGGCGACGGTGGCCTGCGGTGTTCCTGCCAGGCAGATGAGGACGATGCCTGCGGCCAGGGACGCGGGGACCATGCCGGCGTGGAGCCAGCCCCGTAGCTTCGGCTTGATCGGCTCCATCAGATCGGCCGCTCGCTCGACCAGGTCGGCGGCGGGCTGGGAACACTCGCTTCCGCCATCCGTCGGCGCGGAGAGAACACCGCCGGCTTCGGCGTCGTCCCGGGACACTGCTTCCCGTCCTGGCTCGGACTGCTGGGTATGACTGGCAACCATGAGTTCATGCTAGGAGCTGCCCCGGAGCAGCATCACCTGAGGTCCGCCACAGCCCGCCGGCGCGGTCGGATCATCCGCCTCATCGCGTCGGTCCTGGCGGTCTTCCGCCAACTCGGTCCGTGGAACTCGTGTAATTCGGCGGGCCAGGGGAACGATCTGGGCTTCCGAACGGGCCTCTCCGCTCTCCTACGTCCAAGGACCGCCGATGCTTCCCGAGTTCCGCTCCCACGCGTCCGCTCCCCTCTCCCATCAGCTGGAACAGCGGCTGGGGCTGGACCCCCGCCTCGAAGCCGGCCGCATCGACGTGGAGCGCGTCGCGGACATCGCCGTCGTCGCATCGGCCCACTCCGACGGATACGTGGCCACCGCACACCTCCTCGGTCTGCTGGCCGCGCTCCCCGCCCCCACCGAGTCCGGAGAGCACTTCTGGTCGGAACTGTGGAGGTCCTCGGGCTCCCTCTACCTACTGCCCTCCAACATCAAAGCGTGCGTGCTGAGTTCGCTGGCAGGAGAAGGCACCGGCCTGGCCGGGCAGATCCTCTCGGCCTTCGACGAGATGACCCCGCCCCAGCGCATCGCAGCCGGAGAGGTCATCGGCCAGGCACTCGCCGAGTCCGACCACCTTCCCGACCTCAAAACGCAGGTCATCGGCGAGCTGTGGCTCCGTGACCTCGAACTCACCGCCTGGCGCGTCCTGCACGCGGACCACAAGTCAGCCGATCCGGCCAGGCGGGAGGCCTTCTTCGACGCGTGGACGAGCGTCTGATCTGCAACGTCACCTGTGCGTGCACCGCCGAATGCGTGCGCGATGCGTGAGCGGACGGGGCGGCACCAGCCGTCATGCGCAGGACGCGGCACCGTGCAGAGGCCCCCAGCCGATTTTGGCTGGGGGCCTCTGGCGTCCGGGGGCGGGGCTGCGGGTTACAGGTGGTTGATCAGGCGGTGGAGGTTCGCGCTGGGGGCGTGGGGGGTGTTCGGGAGGTAGATGACCTCTACGCCCAGGGTGCCGAAGTCGCGTTCCCAGCGCTCGCTCCGGGAGGTGCCCCGCCAGTCGTCGCCCTTGAAGAGGCGGTGGAAGCCGATCTGCTGCCAGGCGTCCAGGTTCTCCAGGGTGGGGTCGACGATGGCCTCGTCGACGCAGCTCATCGAGCGGACGACCTCGATGCGCTCGTCGAGGGGGATGGCCGGGGGGAATCCCTTGTGGCAGGAGGCCTCGTCGGTCAGTACGCCGGCCACCAGGTAATCGCACTGGGCTCGGGCCTGCTTGAGCAGGTTGAGGTGGCCGATGTGGAACAGGTCGAAGACGCCTGACGCGTAACCGATGAGCTGAGACACGGGGGTCCTCCCGGAGGCGCTGTAGCGGCCGGATAGTGGTGAGGGCGGGGCTGGTGGGGCGGGGTGGGAGCGATCTTGCACCATCCCCCTCGGTTGGTAAAGGCCCAGTTCAAGGACTTGGGATGAGGGGGAAGGGGGTGGTGGCGCCTGGCTGGTTGTCGGCCTGGGGGGCCTGGTCAGGCGGTGGACCAGCCGAAGGCGCCGCCGGCGGCCGGGAGGCCGTTCTGGCCGGGCTGGTGCGTGGTGACGGTGCCGGCGGCGCCGGTGCGGCCGGCCGTCGTGTTGCCCCACGGGAGGGCGTGGACGGCGCCGAACGGCGTGGCGTCGGGGACGCCGACGCGGAGGGCGGAAGCGGTGGCTCCCAGGTGCGCGCCGATGGCGTGGCCGGCCGTCGGGGTGCCGCCCAGGCCGGAGGCGTCGCCCGCCTGGATCCACTGGTCGGTGTCACCGGGGATGCCGAGCGGGTCGAAGGTCTGCACCGCGCCCGCGTCCACGGCGCCGCCGATGTCCTTGCCCGGGATGCCGACCGCGAGGACGAGGGTCGCCGGGGTGGCGGGTGCGTCGGGGGCGAGGTTGACCAAGGACACGCTCTGGCCCAGCTGGTCACCGGCGGCGGCCGTACCGGTCACTCCGGCGACCTCGGCGGTGATGGAGGCGACCTTGGTGACGGCGCCCGCACCGGTGATGCGGAAGGTGTAGGCCTGACCGGCGTGGTCGACGGGGGCCGAGGCGACCGTCAGGCCCTCGCCGGGCACACCCACCGCGAGGACGGTGTCGGTCGCGGCGCTCGCGCCGGCCGGGGTGTAGGCGACGGCCGCGAGGGAGCCGCCGAACAGGTCGCCGGCCTCGGCCAGGCTGCTGACGAGCGGGTCGTTCTGGTTGAGACCCACGAGGGGGGTCGGCAGGCCGCCGGCGTTCAGCTCGTGGGTGAGCAGCTGGATGTTGCCCGCGTCGGCCGCGGTGCCGATGGCTTCGTTCGGGGTGCCGATGACGATGTGGTTCGCGGAGGCGGCGATGGTCGTGCCGAACCGGTCACCGGTCTCGATGTCGCCGTCCATGGCGGGCTTGTTCTGGTCGGTCGCCACGTTGGTGAACCCGCGCAGGTAGTAGACGGTGCCGGCGTCCTTGACGGCGCCGATGTCCTTGCCGGGCGCCCCGATCAGCAGGTAGGGCTGGCCCTGGGCGGTGTGCCCGGCGGCGACGGCGTGGCCGAAGCGGTCCTCGGCCCCGGAGGCCGCGGCCTTGACGGCGCCTTCGCCCGTGCCCTGGACCAGGTTGAGGGCGGCCTTGCCGGTGGTCAGGCCGCCTGCGGCGCCGTAGAGGACGTTGACGGCGCCGGCGTCGGCGTCCGTGCCGATGTCCTCGTTCGGGATGCCCACGACGAGGTCGGAGCAGCCGTCCTCGTCGTGGTCGAAGGTGGCCAGGTTCTCACCGAAGGAGTCGCCGGCTTCGGAGTCGTCCGGGACGGTGGCGAGGTCCTGGTGGAACTCGGCCGTGCCCTTGCCGCCGCCGTAGATCACGCGGACCAGACCGGCGCCGGCGTCTGCGCCGACGGTCGCCTTGGGGTCGCCGACGACGGTGTCCTCGATGGCGTCGCAGTTGAAGTCGGTGAAGCGGGGGCGCTGCGGCTGCTGCGGGAGGCTGATCTTGAGTCGGGGGGTGACCGCGCCCTCGTAGGTGATGGGCGTGCCGCCGTCCTTCAGCAGGGCTTCCAGCTCGGCGAGGGTCTTGCCGGGGTGGGCCTGCCGCAGGATCGCGAGGGCGCCGGCCACGTGGGGCGCGGCCATCGAGGTCCCGTTCTTGGAGGCGAAGCCGCCGCCGGGGACGGAGGAGACGATGGAGGTGCCGGGCGCGAGGAGGTCCAAGAGCGGGCCGCGGTTGCTGAAGGTGGAGAGCTGGTCGTCGTCCGTGGTGGAGCCCACCGTGAGGGCGGAGGGCACGCAGCCGGGGGCGTTGACCGCGTTCGCGTAGCCGTTGTTGCCGGCCGCGACGACGGTGGCGACGCCCTGGGAGAAGAGGGTGTCGATGATCGGCTTACGGGCATCCGTGGCGCAGGCGGCCGTCCAGCGGCCGCCGCCCAGGGACAGGTTCGCGGCGATGATGTTGGTGCCGGCGCTCTTGAGGGCCGCGACCTTCTCCAGGGCCTTGATCTGCGAACTGGTGAAGCTCAGGACGCAGGGGCTGGCGCCCGGCCCGCAGTAGGAGTCGGAGGTGAACTTGGAGAACACCTGCATGGCGATGATGTCCGCGCCCGGGGCGACACCGCGGGCCGGCGCACCGGCCACACCGGTTCCGTTGCCCGCGGCAATGCCCGCGACGTGGGTGCCGTGGGAGCAGCCCGTGCCGACGGTGGTGCACGGGCCGCTGTCGGCGTCGGCGCTGCCGGGGCCCTCCTGTTCGGCCGTGCCGTCGGGGCACAGGCTGGTGGCGCCGTAGGCGGCGTCGGTGACGGAGAAGCACGCCTCGGCCTTGACCCGGCCGGCCAGGAACGGGTGTCCGGTCGCGACGCCGGTGTCGAGGATCGCGATCGCGCTGCCCGCGCCGGTCTTGCCCGCGGCGACGGCCACGTCGCTGCCGATCTTGGCGGTGGATTCGTTCAGCGTCGGCTCCACCGGTATGTCCTCGGTGACGCTGACGACACCCGCCATGGTGCTCAGCGAGTCCAGGCCGGACCGGTTCACGCGGAGCGTGACCATCGGCAGGGTCTCGTAGGAGACGAGCACTTCACCCGCCTCGGAGGCGGAGGAGAGGTCCGACCGGCCGTCGAGGACGACGTTGACGCGGACGGTCCCGCCGTCCTGGGTCTCGTCGAACAGCGGCGGGTCGATCGCGCCGTTGTCCGCGGCGAACGCCGGGCCTGCGCCGGTCAGGGGGTTGATGCCGACCGGTACGGCGGTGAGCACCACGGCTACCGCCGAGGCGGCGAGGGCGACCCGCATGGATCTCTTCACTCGTGTCTCCATGAGAGGGGGTGGGAAGGGGGAGGGGCGAGGGGGTGGCCATCGGGCGCGCAGGCGGAACCGCGGGCGAAGGCGAAGGGTCAAGCCAAGGCGAAGGGGTCGAGCAAGGGCGAAGGGCCAAGCGAAGGCGAAGGGGCCAAGCCAAGGGGCCGAGCGGAGCCGGCAGCGCAGGCGAAGGCGTAGCCGGGAGCGCAGGGGGGAGACGTAGGGCCGGGCGGCCGAAGATGTCGGGCGCCCGGCCCCTACGGTGTCCGTCGAGCGGGTCCGTCGAAAGGGTCCGTCAGGAGGGAACGACGGTCCGATCAGGTGGCGTTGGCACCGTTCTTCGGGGACCCGCCGTAGAAGACGCCGAGGTAGTAGCTGTAGGCCAGGTCGTTGCAGGTGCCCCGCTTCCACCAGGCGTAGGCCGGGCAGGTGTTGTAGCGGAGCAGGTTGTAGAACGCTACGTCGGTGGCGATGCCCTTGTTGCGGTCCAGGTAGTAGCTGTAGCCCTTGTAGCTGTTGCCGATGGTGCCGTAGCCGTAGTCGTGCGCGTCGCACGCGGCGCGGAAGTCGAAGCCGAGGGGCCTGTCATACGAGTCGGTGCAGTGGTCGCCGTTGACACCACGGACCCAGGAGCCGGTGGGCGTCTGCTTCCAGGACGGCCACTTCCAGCCGTAATGGGCGACTGCGGTGGTGCAGTTGCCCCAGTACCGGATCCACGACTCCGGGGAGGAGCAGGCGCGCGGGTAGGCCTGCGGGTCGGTGATTTCCCCGCCGACGAAGTTCTCGGAGGGCGGGCTGACCCCATCGGGCTGTTCCTGGCCGGGCGCGATGGATCCGGCGTCGGGGATTGCACCGCTGGTCAGTTGGGCCTGCGGGGCGGCGGCGTCGCCGCTGAACGTCAGATCCCAGTTGCCGCCGTCGCCGCTCGTCAGGGTCGAGAGACGGTCGTCGCCGTCGTAGGTGTAGGAGCTGAGCTCGCTGCCCTCGGCCGGGTTGGCGACCGCGCGGAGCAGACCGGAGGCCTCGTAGGTGTAGCGGGCCAGCGTCTGGACCGTCTGGCCGGTGGTGACCGTGATGTCCTTGACCTGGCCGGCCACGTCACCGAGGGTCGTGCCCGTCGCGGTCGTCGCGGTGGCGTAGGTCAGGGCGAGGGACTGCGCGGGGGTCTCGCCGCGGGCGGGCTCGCTGACGGTGGCGACGCGGCCCTGGGCGTCGTAGGAGACCGCGGTGGGCTTGTACGCCTTGTTGCCGACGCTCGTGACGCGCCAGGTGTCACCGGTGCCGGACGCCTGCTTCCAGGTGTACGTGGGCTTGAGGTCGGCCGCCGGGATGGGGTTGCCGTCCGCGCCGACGGGGGCGTCGTCGCCCTCGACCGCGGAGGCCAGGTCGATGTTCAGCGTCTCGGTGATGCTCGACTTCATCTCACCGGCGAGGTCGTCCCAGGACACGTTCTCGACCAGGGTCGAACCGTCGGACGACTTGTAGGTGTTGATGCTGCCGCCGCCCGGACCGTCCATGGACTCGGTCAGGTCGTAGCGGGTGGACGCGCTGCTGTCCAGGTCGGTGGTGGTGATCGAGCCCGAGTCCTGGACCAGCTTGCGGTTCAGCTGGCCGCCGACGAACTCGGCTTCCCAGCTGGGACCGAAGACTCCGAGATCGGAGCGGGTCTCCGGTGCGTCCTGGGCCTGCGAGATCCCTTGCGCCTGGCCGGCGACGGTGTGCGTACGGCCCATGAGGCCGACCGCGACGTCGTTCTCGAAGACCTGGTAGGTATCGGTCGCGGACTGGTACATGCCCGGGCCGATGTTCTGGATCTCGCCCGCGGCGAGAGGCGCGCTGGGCACCTCTTCGGCGGAGGCCGAGAACTGCTGCGGGAGCAGCATGGCCATGGACATGGCGGCCACGATGGGGAGCGCGGATCTGCGCACGGTAAACCTTTCGACGGGTGCTCGGGTGAGGTGCGGAAGTCTGTGCCGGTGCCGATGCCTGTGGGCAGGGCGGGCGGGGGCAGGGCTCTGCCCAGGGGCATGGCTGTGCCACGGGAGTGGCGGGGAGGGGTCAGGTGAGGGGGTCAGGTGAGGGGCGGGCCTGCGGACCCTGACCGGAGGGGGCCGGGGTGAGCGGCTCGGTCAGGCAACCCGGGCCCGGGTACGGGCCTGCGTGCGGGTCCGGGTACGGGGCTGGGCCTGGATGTCCGTAGGGGTCGTACGGTCCGGGCGTTCCCTGAGGTCCCTGAGGTCCATACGGGCCGGGAGTTCAGGTCGGTCCGGGAGTTCAGGTCGGTCCGGGTTGTCAGGCCCGTCCGTGAGGTCCGGCCTGCGGGATCGGGCCGCCTCGGCGACGCGTTCGGCCCAGTCGCGTACCGGTGCGGAGATGTGGGGCGTGGCCCGGGCGGTGGCCGCCATCCGGTTCCACAGGTCCTCCTCGCACCACTGGCCGAACCGCCGGTGGGCGTTCTGCCAGGAGACGGGAAAGGACTTCGGCAGCGCGCGCCAGGAGTCGCCGCTCACCAGGATGTACAGGACCGCGGCGAACACGGCCTCCTCGTCCGCCCTGCGGGTGCCGCCTCCTTGGGGGCGGACCGTACCGGTGGCGAGCAGGTGCCGTGCCAGCGGCCAGAGGGCCGTCGGGGACAGCCAGGCGAATCGGCCGGTGGTGCGGGGAAGCGCTCCCCGCCGGGCCGCTGCGGTCACCATCGGTGCCTCGCGGACCCTTTTCCCCCCGGACCGGAGGCCGGTGGTCAGCTGTCCGCTCCGTCGGCGGCGAGCGGGGCGGGGGTGTCCCAGCGCCAGTCCGCCTGGTGCGTCGCACCGTCCGAACCGGTGATCTGCGCGGCGACTCCGGTGACGGCTCCGGTGAGGAGCGCGGTGGCGGTGACGGCGACGAACGTGGCGGCCTTGAGACGGCTAAACATGACTGGATTCCCCCGAGTTGAGCGGCGTTTCCTGCTGACGTGATCAAGGTTGCCGCAGGTGAAGGGGGTGAACCAGAGGTCTTGCCTGTCCTGGACCCGACATGTCCTACACAGGACAGGGTGTGCTCGGAAGCGCCTGTCAGGCCGTCGTCAGGCCGATCGTCAGGCCGTCGTCAGGCCGGTCGTCAGGCCGGTTCGTCGAGGACCAGCAGCGGTACCTCGGCCTTCAGCAGGGTCCATGCACCGGCCCCGGCCGTCCGGCGGACGGCGAGGTGCCAGGCCACCGCCGCCCAGTGCTCGGCGGTGTGCAGGTCAGGGGCCTTGAGGTAGACGCCGAGCACCGGGTCTCCGTCCGCACGCACGTGCCGGACGGCCATTTCGACCGCCGGCTGGACCTCGGAGAGGGCAGCCTCCACACCGGACGGCAGGTCGCCCGCCCCCGGAGGGGCGCTCAGGTGCAAGTGGACCAGATACATGAAACCTCCTGATTCGGTGTCGTTTCCCCATCAAACGCGCTTCGCCGGCGGGAACTCGGCCGACCCTGGCCGAGCAGGGGAAGAACCGGCCAACCGGCATGGCCGCATTCGTCAGATCGGCCGGATATCTCCGCTCGATTCCGTGCCGCCCGCCCTTCGATCGGGCGGCCGATCAAGCTAGCCTGACGCACGTACACAGGGCATGTGAGCTGCGCCGATATGCCATGCATGGTCTTCCAGGGGGTGGGCGACAATGTTCGGTCGACTAGAACTCGATGACGTGACCGCAACGGTCTATCGAAGCAAACTGGCCAATCCCCAGGACGGTGTTCTGGAGCTGGCGGAGCGCCTCGGGCTGGCCCCGGACGAGGTGCGCCGCTCACTGGCCCTGCTCAGCGAAATGGCGCTGCTGCGCGGCGGCGGGGGCGATCCCGGGCAGGGCCGCGCCATCGATCCGCAGCTCGCCCTCCAGCTCCTCCAGGCCCGCCAGCAGGCCGAACTCGCCGCCCAGCAGCAGCGCATGGAGGCCACGCGAGCCGCCGTCGTCGACCTGATGGCCGAGATCGCCGACTCCTCGTCGCAGGAGTCCTCCAAGTCCGGGATCCGGTACCTGGAAGGCATCGACGCGATCCGGGACCAGATCGAGCTGCTGTCCGCCGAGACCCGCTCCGAGGTGCTGGCGTTCGCCCCCGACTCGCAGATGTCGCAGGCGAGCATCGAGGCGGCCCGGCCGCTGAATCTGCGCAACGTCGAGCAGGGCATCGTGATGCGGACCATCTACCTCGACAGCATCCGCCACGACAACCAGGCCCGGGAGTACGCGACGTGGCTGGAGAGCGTCGGCGCGCACATCCGCACCAGCCCGGTCCTGCCCAACCGCCTCACCATCGTGGACCGCCGCAGCGCCCTGGTGGCCGTCGACGCGAAGAACACCGCGGCCGCGGCGGCGCTGGTCACCAGCCCGGGCCTCATCTCCCTGCTGGTCACGCTCTTCGAGCACATCTGGGAGGCCGCGACCCCGCTCGGGCCGACGGCGGCGCCCTGCGAGCCGGAGCTCCTCACGCGCCAACAGGCCGCGGTGCTGCAGCTCATGGCCGAGGGCCGGACGGACGAAGCCATCGCCCACAGCCTGGGCGTCTCCACGCGCACCGTGGGCCGGGTGATCACCGGGCTGCTCGCCCACCTGGGCGTCCGCAGCCGGTTCCAGGCCGGAATGCGCGCAGTCCAGTACGGATACCTGTCGCACTCCTCCCACTGACACAAGGCACCGCCTTCCTCGTCCTGGTCACTGCCGGCCGCCGACGATAGGCCCCCGCCCCGCCCGCGGGTCAAGGAACTGTCTCGGGTGGTGGGGGTCAGGCCACCAGGTCGGCGTAGAGGATCACGTTGTTGGTGCGGTGGCCGTTCTTGATCTCGCCGCCGCAGGTCAGCAGGCGCAGCTCGGGGCGGTTGGTGTCCCCGTAGACCTTGTCGGTCGGGAAGTCCTTCTTCGCGACGTCCTCGATCTCGCGGATCGTGAACCTGGCCGTCTTCCCGTCCTCGCGCGGTACCTCGATCAGGTCACCGAGCTTGATCTTCTTGACGTTCTTCATCACCGCGGGCCCGTACTTCGTGTCGAAGTGCGCCACGAGGACGGCCGCCCCCTTCTCGCCCGGAGTCACGCCCTGGGTCCACCAGCCCGGGTTGTCCGCATCGGTGTCCGCGTCCGGCACGCCGAGCTCGCCCGTCGCCGGGTCCACCGTGAGGTCGACCATCTTCTTCGCGTCCACGCCCGCCGCGTCGATCTTCATGCCGGTCGGCTTCGACCCCGGGAGGGCGGGCGCCGCCTCGCCCGCACGAGCGGGGGCCGCCGTGCTGCCCACCTGGGGGTCCGGCGGCAGCCCCGTGCCACCACCGGCGCCGGCGCCGCACGCCGTGAGGGCCCCGCACGCGGTGAGGGTGGCGAGCGCCGCGACGGCGGCGGTACGGGCAGTGGCGCGCATGAGTGTTTCCCTCGGGTCGGCGTCGCCTGCGGTGGCGACGACCACGACGTTACGAGGGGCAGGTCAGGGCCGTCCGTCGGGAACGTAACAGCCGACCGGACGCCACCCCGCGAAGGCGTTAAGGCAGAGACGTCAAGGCAGAGAAAGGCCCTTCCGGCCGGAGCCGGAAGGGCCGCATCACGTCATCGCAACATCAAGACATCACGCATCACACGTCTCGACAGGCAGGGAGGTGGGCTCAGCCCTCGGCCCCGTCCTCAGCTGAGGCCCCTGCTGCGCTCGCCGATGCGGTCGCCCTGCGGGGTCCCGGCCCGCTTGAGTTCCGCCTTCGTGTGCGCTCCGCCCTTGACCTTGCTCCGGATCGGACCGGAGAAGCCGTGCGCGTGTTGCACGGTGCGGGGCAGGTTGGTCGCATCCGCGGCCTTCGCGACAGCCGCCTGGAAGTCCTGCTTCTGCTCTTTGCTCATCCCGTCGTCACTCCCTAAAAAGACTCGGGGCACCCAATCGGACTACTGGGATCGTATGCATATAAAGGTCCCAACGCACCCGGACCGGACGTAAAGAATGGTCGATCAAGGACGACGAAGGTGGGGCGAGGCCGGTCAAGGACGCGGCGGAGCCGGCCGCTGCGGCGGCCCCAGCACCTCGTAGAGCAGCTCGTCCGGGCACGGCGTGCCCCGCGGAAGCTGGTACTTCGCCGCGATCCGGTACTCCCCCGGCGCCGGGGCCAACAGCTCCGTCCACTCGTCCCCGGTACCGTCCGAGGGCGCCTTGAACAGGCATCCGGCGGTGTTCGCGTAGACCTTGGGCGGAGTGGCCGCGCCCTTCGGCACCACCTTCCCCGCGGTCTTCGAGGCCTCCGTCTCCTGCGGCGGCTCCACCGGCTTGCCCGCGCCGTCCACCAGGCCCAGCCAGGGGGAATGCGGGATGCGCACCAGGACCCGGCCGGCCTGCTTCACGTCGATGACCAGCTGGTCGGCACTGGCCCGCACCACCGTCGCGGGCCCGGCGACCAGGTTCGTCGGGTCGGTGACCTTGAAGAGCTGCCAGTTCGCGTCGCCCCACACCTGCTGGAGGTACGGGAGCCCCTCGCGCACCAGCTTCGCCTCGTCCCGCCCGCCCTCATCGGGTTTGTCGGCGGGCAGCACCACGTAGTGCACGGCCCAGCGGTCCAGCCACTCGCGGTAGCTGTCGGCGGTCAGGGTGTCGTCGTAGAAGACCGGGTTGCGCTCCAGATCGGCCTGCCGGTTCCAGCCGCGGGCGAGGTTCACGTACGCGGGGAAGGCGGAGGACTCGCGGTGGCTGCTGGCCGGGACCACCTCCACGCGGCCCCGGTCGGCGCCCGCCTTCTGGAGCTGGTCCACCAGCGGGGCCAGCTCCCGGCTCCAGGAGGCCAGCGGGGTGGTGCGGACGATGTCGGTGACGCTGTTGACGGTGATCCAGGCGGTCACTCCGGTCAGCGCGAGGAGCAGCCCGTACCAGCGGCGCGTGCGCGGGGCCTCGTACGGGAGGGCCGCGAGCAGCACCACCGCGCCGAACAGCATCGCCAGCCGGGTCACGTTCGAGCCGACCTGGGAGTCGATCGCCCAGGTCAGCGCCACTCCGAGGGCGTAGATCGCGGACGCGGTCCGGACCGATTTCCAGCTCTTCGGTACGAGGAACAGCGCGGCCAGCGCACACGCGAAGGGCAGCGCCGCCGAGATCAGCTTCATCGGCTGGGTCCCCGAGAAGGGGAACAGCCAGGAGGACAGCCCGACCACCGCCGCCGGGGCCAGGCCCAGCGCGTACGCCCCGGGGCGCCGGCCGTTGAGGAACAGCGCGGCCGCGATCACCCCGAGGAACAGCCCGGCGACCGGGCTGGAGGCGGTGGCGATCGCCGCGAGCGGAGCCGCCACGGCGGCCTTCGCCCAGCGCCGCTCGGCCCATTTGCGGGGCCAGCAGAAGACGGCGGCGACGGCCCCGAGGGCGAACATCGCGCCGAGCCCGAAGGTGACCCGGCCCGACACGGCGTTGCACAGCAGCCCGTACACCCCGGCCAGGGCGGGCCACAGGGGCTCGCGGACGGCGCCCCGGCAGCGGGTCAGGATCATCGCGAGCAGCCCGGCCGAGACCGTACCGGCGATCATCATCGTGGTGCGGACGCCGAGCACGTGCATCACGTACGGCGAGACCACGCTGTACGAGACCGGGTGCATGCCGCCGTACCAGGCGAGGTTGTACGCCGAGTCGGGATGGCGGCCCACGAACTCGGCCCAGGCGTCCTGCGCGGCCAGGTCGCCGCCGCTGTTGGCGACGGCGAAGAACCAGATCAGGTGCAGCAGCCCCGCCAGCGCGGTGGCCACGGCCACCGGGTGCCGACGGGCCCGGCCGAGAGCACGGCCGAGGGCACGGCCGACCGGCCCGGGGCCGGCCTGCGGGCTCGGGGCACCGGGGACCCGGGGCGGAACCCCGCCCCGGCCATGGGCCTGCTCCCGGCCCTGTTCCTGCCGCTCAGCGGTGGTCACGCCGACGTACTCCCCACTCCGGTCCCTCGGGTGCGCCCCTCGGGTGCGTCCCTCGGTTCGTAGACGCGGTCCGGCACCCCGGGGTTGCCCCGGGGTGCCGGACCCGCTCCGCGCTCGTGCGCGGCGTCGGGCTCGCCCGGCGCCTCAGGCGACGGGCGTCAGCCCACACGCATCAGCCGACGCGCGTCAGCTTCTTGCCGATGCCGGGTGCGGTGAGGTCGCTCTGCAGCGCCACCGGCACCTTCACCTGGCTGGCGCCCTCGCCCACGGTCAGCATGCCGATCTCCGAGCCCGCCTTGGCGGTCTGCGGGAGCTGGGTGGCCCCGTCGGCCAGCTTGATGGCAATGGTGAGGGTCGGCCAGCCGACCGCCTCCACGTCGGCGGTGGCCACGACCGGGACCCGGGTGCCGAGTCCGTCGTCCACGTAGCCGACGACGGAACCCTTCTTGACGACGGGCGCGGCCGTGAGCATCTTCTGCGTGGCCAGCATGATGTTCTTGCTCGCCGCGATCGCGGTGCCGAGGATCGGCACGCCGTGCTGGCCGAGGACCGCTCCGACGATCAGCTGGTTGGTCTTGCCGACCTTCTTCTCGGCGGCGAAGAGCAGGTTGCCGCCGGCCTTGGTCGTGGAGCCGGTCTTGATGCCGAGCGAGCCGTTGAACGGAACCAGGTCGTTGTAGTTCCGCCACTCCTTGCCCGTGGGGTCGATCCACTTCGGCTTCTTGGTGATCGCGATCAGCTCCGGCATCTCGACGATCTTGAGGCCGAGCTTGACCTGGTCCTCGGCGGTGCTGACCGTGGTCGCGTCCAGACCCGAGGGGTCCGTGTACGTGGTGTTGGTCATGCCGAGTTCCTTGGCGGTGTCGTTCATCTTCTTGACGAACGCCTCCTGCCCGCCGTCCCAGCGCGCGAGCAGGCGCGCGACGTTGTTGGCGGACGGGATCATGATCGCGGAGAGGGCGTCCTCCTGGGAGATCTTGTCGCCCTCCTTCAGGTTGTTGACCGTGGACTCGCCCTCGGTCTCCTTCTTGCCGTCCTCGACCGCCGTCTTGTCGACGGGGATCATCTGGCCCTTCTCCCCCTTCTTCATGGGGAAGTCCTTGAGGATGACGTAGGCGGTCATGGCCTTGGCGACACTGCCGATCGCCACGGGCTTCTGCTCCCCGAAGGTCCCGACGGGGCCGAGGCCGGCCGCGGCCATGTAGGCCTGACCCTCCTTCGGCCACGGCAGGGACGGCGCCCCGCCCTCGAAGGTGTACGAGGTGTTCGCGGTCACCTTCAGCGTCGGCGTGGGCAGCGGCCGCACGAGCTGGACGACGGCGAGGACCACCGCGAGGAGCACCAGGATCGGCGCGTAGATCTTGAACCGGCGTACGGCGGTCCGGGCCGCGCTCGGCGGCGGGGGCGGGTTGTTGGTGAGGTCCGCCAGCATGTCGAGCGGCGGCTTGGGCGGCAGCGGCTGCTGCGTGGTCCGCTCCGGGGACTCCCGCGCGGTCCGCTCCACGGACTCCCTCGTCACGGGGGTCCGCACGCCGGGGTCGACCGGAGTCCGCACCGGAGGCGCAGCCGCAGCCGGCGTGGCCGCGGCCCTCGGAGCACCGGGCGCGGGGGGCGTGCCGGGCACGCCCGTGGCGGGCCGCACGGGCGCGTCGTCGCTGCGCAGCGGTACGAAGGTGCTTGCCCGCTCCCCACCGACGGCACGCGGGGGCACCGGCTGTGCGGTGCGGGGGCCTGCGGCGCCGGGGGTGGCCGCGCCCTGCCCGGCGGAGCCGGGGGTGGGGGCGGTCGGGTTGGCAGTGCCCTGCCCGGTGGCACCGGGGGCGGGGGCGGTCGGGTTGGCAGTGCCGGGCTTGATGGCCCGGAACACGGCCGTGCGCTCGCTGTCGACGGGCTCGTCGCCGGCCGGGCCGGCCGGAGCCGGGGGCTTCACCGCCCGGAACACGGCGGTCCGCTCGCTGTCCTCCGCCGGACCGCCTTCGCCGACCCCGGGCTTGACCGCCCGGAAAACGGCAGTCCGCTCACTGTCGACGGCCGCGCCGGGGTCGCCCGAAGGCGCCCGAGTACCCGAAGAAGCCGGGCCACCCGACGCTGCCGGAGCGCCAGGGGCCGCCGGAGCGCCCGGGGACGGCCGAGTACCCGACGAAGCCGGGCCACCAGAAGCCGCCGGAGCACCCGAGGCACCCGCAGACGGCCGAGTACCCGACGAAGCCGGGCCACCAGAAGTCGCCTGACTGCCCGACGCAGCCGGAGCACCCGGCGCAGCCGAGGCACCCGCGGACGGCCGGATACCCGACGAAGCCGGAGCACCGGAGGTCGCCTGACTGCCCGACGCTGCCGGAGCACCCGGGGCCGCCGGAGCGCCCGAGGCACCCGCGGACGGCCGGGTAGCGGGCGCAGCCGGAGCATCAGAAGGCGCCTGGCCGCCCGACGCTGCCGGAGTGCCCGGCGCGGCCGAAGGGGCCGGGGAGGCCGGAGTGCCCGACGTCGGCGTGGTCGGGGTCGGGGCGCCCGTCGTGCGGAACACGGCCGTGCGCTCGCTGTCGGCGGGCTCGGCCGGTGCCGAAGCGGAATCCGTGGGGCGATCGGTGGCGGCCGACGGCGTGACCGTACGGAACACCGCGGTGCGCTCGCTCTCGACCGAGCCGGAGCCGGAGCCCGAGCCGGCTGCAGGCTTGTCCGAGGCGCCGCGCGCGGGGTCGGGGTCAGAACCGGAACCCGTGGGCAGGCCCGTACGGAACGACGCCGTGCGGTCGCTCCCGACCGGCGCCGCGTCGGCCGCGGGCTCGCCCGAGGTGCCGCGCGCCCGGTCGGCGCCGGAACCGGAACCCGCAGGCAGACCCGTACGACCGCTCTTGACCTGCCCGGCAGCAGCCGCAGGCTCCCCCGAAGCGGAACCCGCGGAGCGGTCGGTATCGGCCGGAGGCGTCGCAGTACGGGAGGCGGTCGGACGGTCGCCGACCGCAGGCGCGGCCGAGGCCTCGCCCGAGGAAGCGGAACCGGGTGCAGAATCAGCAGGCGCGGAAGGCGTCGCGGTACGGGACCCGGTCGCGCTCCCACCGTCGGCGGGAGCGACCGCGGGCCGGGCGGCGTCCGAGCCACCCGCACGCCCGGAACCGGAATCATCCGAAGCAGCGGGAGCAGCAGAATCGGCAGAATCCGCAGCCGGGGGCGTCACCGTGCGGAACACCGCCGTGCGCTCGCTCTCGACCGGCGCGGCAGCGGACTCGCCACCCCCGGACCGAGCCGAAGCCGAAGCCGAACCCGCGGAAGCCGCCTCCGGCGGCAGCGCCTCGAAGACCTCGGTCCGCGCACCCGGTGCACCCGGCGCGGCCGGCGTCGCATCGGACGGCTCGTCCTCCGCCGTGGCCACCCACGCGGCCACCGCTTCCCGCAGCGGATCGCGCTCCGCGGACCCGTCCTCCGAGTCCCTCGGGCGGAACAACGACGCCCTCGGGTCACGTCCCTCGGACGACTCCGCCGTCCCCGACGTTCCTTCATCAACCGACTTGTCGGGGGACTCGCCCGCCACCAGTTCCTCCTCGATCGCCTTCACGTCCGGCTGTCCGAATGTCTAACAGTGTCCCGTCTAGGGGGCATCGCCCCCGTGCTAGACGAGAACGACATAGCTGATGGTTCCCCCACAAAGCGGCCAGGCGCTCTCGACAGATGAATGTGAGAGGCGTCACCCTGTCACTCATCCACGCGGGGAGGCATGGATGGGCAAGAGCCGCAGAACGATTCCGGAGGAGCTTTTGCTGCTCGCCTTGGACCCGGCCACGGGTACCACGGCGCAGCCGCAGTCGCTCGACCTCGGCCTGGCCGGGGCACAGCTAGTGGAGCTGGCTCTGGCAGGACGGATAGCCCCTGATGGGGATCGTATCGCCGTGGTGATGCCACGGCCGACAGGAGATCCGACTCTGGACTCCGCACTGGAACTGCTGCGCAGGCGCGGCAGCCCGGTTCGGGCGGTCCACTGGATCGGCGGACCCCGACTGGGGCTCCGTCAGATTTACCTCGCTCACCTGGAGCGTTGCGGCATGGTGCATGCCGTCGCGGGCCAGATGTGCGGGGTGCTGCCGACGACTCGCTACCAAGCGACCGACTCAGCGATCAGCCGGGAGATCCGTGGCCGGCTGGACAGTGCGATCCGCACCGGCGTACCGCCGGACCCGCGGACCGCGGCACTTGCCGCACTGGCCCACGCGGTCGGACTCGGCAAGCACCTGTACCCCGGCAACGAGGGGCGGTCGTCCAGGTCCCGACTGCGGGACCTGATCCGGCACGACCCGATGGGCGGACTGGTGGCTCACGCCGTCATGGACGTCCAGAACGGTGTGGCCGCACAGCCGCGCCGCGACCGGGCACCGGCCCAGCCCGCCCGGGCAACGGCGGCAGCCGTTCCGCTGCAGCCGCGCCGGACCGGTGCGATGGCCCGCGCGGCCGCGCACTGATCCACCGGCAGGACACGTAGGACAAGCAAGACAGGCAGGACACGCAAGGCAAGCGGAACACGCAGGGCAAGCAGGGCAAGCAGTAATCGCAACCGCCGACGCGCGGGGCGACGGGGCCGGTTCGCCGGCTCCGTCGGCCCGCGCGTTTGCTTTTCCCGCCCGTTCCCCAGCGAGGTCACGTCCTTCGGTGGCAGTCTGCTCACCAGCAGACACGCAGAGAGACAGCAAAGCGACAGCAACAGAAGAAGGCGGAGGTGCCGTTCACGTGGCGTCCAATGTCAATCCCACCGTCCGACGCCGCCGACTGGGCATGGAGTTGCGCAAACTGCGCGAGGACAAAGGCATGACGGCCGAGCAGGTCGCGGAACGCCTGCTCGTCTCCCAGTCGAAGATCAGCCGGCTGGAGAACGGCCGCCGTTCCATCAGTCAGCGCGACGTCCGCGATCTGTGCGACGTCTACGAGGTCGAGGACCGCCGGCTCGTCGACTCCCTCATGCAGATGGCCAAGGATTCCCGCCAGCAGGGCTGGTGGCACGCCTTCGGCGACATCCCGTACAGCGTCTACATCGGCCTGGAGACGGACGCCGCCAGCCTGCGCACCTACGAGCCCCTGGTGATCCCGGGCCTGCTCCAGACCCCGGAGTACGCCCAGTCGCTCGTCCGCGGCGCGTGGCCGGAGACGGCTCCGGTCGACGTGGAGAAGCGCGTCCAGGTCCGGATGCACCGCCAGAAGCGGCTCCACGAGACCGAGAACAGCAATCCCGAGATCGGACCGCTGCGCCTGTGGGCGGTCATCGACGAGGCGGCCCTGCGGCGGCACGTGGGCGATCCACAGCTCATGATCCGGCAGCTGGAGTTCCTGATAGAGCAGTCGGAGAAGCCGCACGTCACGGTCCAGGTGATGCCCTTCTCGGTGGGCGCCCACCCGGGCGTCAACGGCCAGTACGCCATTCTGGAATTCCCGGACGCCTCGGACTCGACGGTCGTCTACATCGAAGGCGTGACGAGCGACTTGTACCTGGAGAAGGCCAATGACGTCCAGAAATACAGCGTGATGTACGAACATCTGCGCGCACAGGCCCACAATGTGGACCAGACGAGGCAGTTCATCGCGCAGATCATCGAGGACTTCACGGGCAAGGGGAAATGAGGGCCGCCGGCGAAAAGGCCGGTACGGTACACCGTCACTCCCCGGCCACAGAAGACCTGAATGGAATATGCCACTCGGTCGGGTGAACGTCCCCTTCGCGCAACGGGAGCTGCGGGTAGCGTCGATCACGTCAGCCGGAGCAATGGCCGACATGACACCGGAACCACTCGCTGAACCGGAGAGAAACATGGCTATTCGTCAAGGCGCAACGGAAAACTGGACCAAGTCCTCGTACTCCGCCAACGGTGCCTGCGTCGAGGTCAAGTCCCCCGTCGTCGAGTCCATCGCGGTCCGCGACTCGAAGGTGCAGGACGGCCCGTCCCTCACCTTCGCGCCCGGCTCCTGGACCTCCTTCGTCGCCGATGTGACCGGGGGCCGCCTGGGGCGCCTCGTCTGAATGTCGAGTCGACCCTTACGCCCCTTACGGCCGGCACCACCAGCACTACCTGTTGCACCACCTGCACCACCTGCACCACCTGCACCACTGACTGGAGCCCTCTCGACCGGCCCGCCGTCGCCTGCCGAGGGGGCTCGGCCATGTCCGGGCCCGGACCCCAGACCCCGGCCCCCGGACCCCAGCCCCCGGGCTACCTCAGCTGATCGACGTACCGGTCCGTCCCCGGCACCGTCGGGATGAACGGCGCCACCAGCTCCACCCGCCCCAGCCCCGATTCCGCGACCTCCGCGTCCAGCCCCTGGAACCGGTCCCAGCAGCTGCGCGGGTCCGCCTCCAGGAACCACAGCAGGGTCAGCCGGGTGTCGACCCCCTCCACCTGCTTGACGTACGTCATCCGGTCCCCGGGCAGCGGCGTCGGCCGGAAGACCGTCACCATCGCGGCCGGCGATCCGGCCAGCCGCTTCGGCAGGGCGCGCGAGCGCAGCCACTCCAGCAGCTCGGCCCGCTGCTCCGGGCCCTCCGCGTCGATGACCTGCACGACGAGGCCGCCGTACGGGTGGTCGAGGGCGTGGAAGTCGCGGGGGCCGGCGGCTCCGTCCCGGTAGACGGTGGCCTCGTGGTCCTGGAACGCGGTGAAGACGTGGGTGCGGTCCTGGTAGACCCGGCCGTCGCGGTTGAGGCGCTTGTTGATGCCGACGGTCCACTTCATGTGCTCGTCGTAGCGGCCCTCGGTGACCCAGTACGTGGAGATGTAGCACCCGGCGGTCACGGGCTGGGCCACGGCCGACTTCTCCGGGTAGCGCAGCTCCTGGAGCTCGCGGGTGGCGACCCAGCGCCGACCGGCGTACATCCAGGGCATGGCCATGGCGCCGGCGTAGTAGTGATCGTCCTCGTACCAGCGGTTGTACGCGAACTCGTGGCCCGGGTGCGGTTCGACCATGGTGATCAGCGCGTGGCCGGGGTGGACTCCGTAGGGGCCGACCGAGGCGAGCTCGGCGTAGTCGTCGGCCCGGGTGTTCCGCTCGTCTGCTGTCATGGGAGACGGTCTAGCTGATGCGACGTCAGATGGGGAGCCCCTGGGCGGCGTTCAGCATCCGATACATAGATGCCATCTACACCTTCCCGCGGCTACGATGCGCGCACCCGCCTCCCGAAGGAGCTCCCGTGCCCGCCTCAGCGCCCGCCTCCACGCCCGCAGCCGCAGTCGCATCCGGCGGCGCCGTCGCCCCCGCTCCTCCGCCGGCCTTCGCCGCCCGGATCCGTACGACCGCCCCCTCCGCCGTGCGCGAGATCCTCGCCGTGACCGCCCAGCCCGGCATGATCTCCTTCGCCGGCGGCCTGCCCGCACCCGAACTCTTCGACGCCGAAGGCCTGCGGGCCGCGTACGACTCCGCCTTCGCGCGGTCCGCCCGCCGCGCCCTCCAGTACTCGACCACCGAGGGCTCCCCCGAGCTGCGCGCGGCGGTGGCGGCCCGGCTCGACCGGCAGGGGCTGGCGACCACCGGGGACGAGCTGCTGATCACCACCGGATCGCAGCAGGGGCTCGGCCTGATCACGACCGCGCTGATCGAGCCGGGCGACACGGTGCTCGTCGAGAACCCCACCTACCTGGCGGCGCTCCAGGGGTTCCGGCTCGCCGGCGCCCGGGTGGTCCCCGTGCCGTGCGACGACCAGGGCATCCTCCCGGACGCACTGGCCGAGCTCGTCGCCCGCGAACGCCCCAAGCTGCTCTACACGATCCCCACCTTCCAGAACCCGACCGGCCGCACCCTGCCCGCCGGCCGCCGCGCCGAGATCGCGGCGGTCGCGGCCCGGCTCGGCCTGTGGCTGCTGGAGGACGATCCGTACGGGGACCTCCGCTACGAGGGCCGCGCACTGCCCCGGCTCGCCTCCTACCCGGGGGCCGAAGACCGCACCGCGCTCCTCGGCAGCTTCTCGAAGGTCATGGCCCCCGGGCTCCGGCTCGGCTGGCTGCGCGCCCCGGCGGCGCTGCTGCGCGGGGCGGTGCTCGCGAAGCAGGCGGCGGACCTGCACACCTCGACGGTGGACCAGCTGGCGGCGGTGGAGTACCTGCGGACGGCGGACCTCGATGCGCACGTGGCGCGGGTGCGCGACGCGTACCGGATCCGGCGCGATGCGCTGCTGTCGGGGCTGGCTGCCGCGCTCCCGGCGGGCTCGGCGTGGAACCACCCTGAGGGCGGCATGTTCGTCTGGGCCCGCCTTCCCGAGGGCCACGACGCGACGGCCCTGCTCCGCGCGGCCACCTCCCGGGGGGTCGCCTTCGTCCCCGGGGCCCCCTTCTACGCCCAGTCCCCGGACCCCCGGACCCTGCGGCTGTCCTTCACGACGCACACGTCGGAAGAAATCACGGAGGGCCTCCGCCGCCTGACCCCGTAGCCGACCCCCCGGCCCCTCCACCACCTGGCCCCACAGCCGCCCCTGCGGGGCCTCCCCCACCTGCCAGCCCCAGCCGCCCCTGCGGGGGGCCTCCCCCGCCTGCCCGCCCAGGCGACCCTGCAGGGCCTCCATCCCCTGCCCGCCCAGGCGACCCTGCGGGGGCTGTCCCCTACCCGCCCTTCCACCGTTCCCAGGGCTCCGCCCTGACCCGCGCCTCAAACGCCGGCGAGGCTGAGCGTGCCCCCGGGCCAGCCCGGACCCGGTCCTCAAACGCCGGCGAGGCTGAGCGTGCCCCCGGGCCGGCCCGGACCCGGTCCTCAAACGCCGGACGGGCTGGAAGGGGGTACCGGGCTGCGCCCGGACCCCCTGGGGCTCCGCCCCAGACCCCGGTCCTCAAACGCCGGACGGCTGAAAGAC
>NZ_JBHVYI010000117.1:0-23431 GCF_042880975.1 Streptomyces sp. NPDC058289 | reverse complement strand
GGTGAGCAGCAGTCGGTGTGCGCTCACCGCTCCACGTCGAACGAGAACCGGCCGGCCCGAAGGCCGGCCGGTCAACAGCATCAGGGGAACGGATCAGGCGAAGACGGCGAGCGACTTCGCCTTGCCGTTCTTGCTCTCGACGAGCCCGAGCAGCTGCCCGTCCGGCCCGTAGACCGCGACCGCCTTGCCGGGCTCGTACTCGTCCGGCATGTCGATCCGCACGCCGTTCGCCAGCAGCGACGCCCGTCGGGCGTCGAGCTGCCAGCGCGGGAACGCGGCAGCCGCCGCGTCGCCGATCGGCATGACGGTCAGCTCCTCCTGGAGCTGGTCGAGCGTGCGCGCCCGGTCGAGCTTGTACGGGCCCACCCGCGTGCGCCGCAGCGCCGTGAGGTGCCCGCCGACGCCGAGGTCGGCGCCCAGGTCCCGTGCGAGTGCGCGGATGTACGTACCGCTGGAGCAGACCACGGAGACGACGAGATCGACGACCTTGGTGCCGTCCTCGGCCTCGGCCTCCCGCATGTCGTACACCTGGAACGAGGACACGGTCACCGGGCGGGCCGGGATCTCGAAGTCCTCGCCGTCACGTGCGCGCTTGTAGGAGCGCACGCCCTTGATCTTGATGGCGCTCACCTTGGACGGGACCTGCATGATCTCGCCGGACAGCTTGGCGATGCCCGCGTCCACGCCCTCCCGGGTGACCCCGGTGGCGTCCGTGGACGAGATGATCTCGCCTTCGGCGTCGTCCGTCAGGGTGTTCTGGCCCAGCCGGATGGTGCCGAGGTACTCCTTCTCCGTGAGCGCGAGGTGGCCGAGGAGCTTGGTGGCCTTCTCGACGCCCAGGACCAGCACGCCCGTCGCCATCGGGTCGAGCGTGCCGGCGTGGCCGACGCGGCGGGTCTTGGCGATCCCGCGCATCTTGGCGACCACGTCGTGCGAAGTGAATCCGGACGGCTTGTCGACGATGACCAGGCCGTCCGGAGTCTTCCCTGCGTTGGTGCTCATTACGCGGATGCGTCCCCGTCTTCGTCGGCTTCGTCGGCGTCCTCGTCCTCGTCCGGCTTCTTGTACGGGTCGGCGTCGCCGGCGTACTTGGCGCCGGAGGACACCTCGCGCACCTGGGCGTCGGAGGTCCGCGCCTTCTCCAGGAGGTCCTCGATGCTCTTGGCGGTCTCAGGAAGGGCGTCCGCCACGAACGTCAGGGTCGGCGTGAACTTGGTCTGCGCCGCCCGGCCGACCGCGGAGCGCAGAACGCCCTTGGCGCTCTCCAGACCCGCTGCCGCACTGACGCGCGCCTCGTCGTCGCCGTACACCGTGTAGAAGACCGTGGCCTCCCGCAGGTCGCCGGTGACCCTGGTGTCCGTGATGGTCACGTGCGTACCGAGGCGGGGGTCCTTGACGCCGCGCTGCAGCTTCTCGGCCACCACCTCCCGGATGAGGTCCGCCAGCTTCTTCGCCCGCGCATTGTCGGCCACTGGTCCGTCTCCTTCTTCGTCTTGCGGTCAGTCTTCATCACCGTGGAGCCGTCGGCGTACCGACAGCAGCTCCACTTCCGGACGTGCCGCGACCAGCCGCTCGCAGCGGTCCAGTACATCCGAGAGGAACCCCGTGTCTCCACTCACCAGAGCGACCCCTATACGGGCCCTGCGGTGCAGGTCCTGGTCGCCCACTTCGGCCGCGCTCACAGAGAACTTGCGCTGGAGCTCGGCCACGATGGGCCGGACGACGGAGCGTTTCTCCTTCAGCGAGTGAACGTCGCCGAGGAGCAGATCGAAGGACAGAGTCCCCACGTACATGCAGTTCCGGATATCCCGCCGGTGCGGGTTCGGTGGCCTGCCGGCCGTCGCGCGGCAGGGTCATCAGAACCGTACACGCAACGGCCGGGGCCGATCGACGGATATTCCGCCGACCGGCCCCGGTGTTACAGCTACCTACGACACGGTGCGAACCGCCTCGCGCTTACGCGCGGGGCTTCTCGCGCATCTCGTACGTCGCGATGACGTCGTCGATCTTGATGTCGTTGAAGTTGCCGAGGTTGATACCGCCCTCGAAGCCTTCGCGGATCTCGGTGACGTCGTCCTTGAAGCGGCGCAGACCGGAGATGGTGAGGCTCTCGGCGATGACCTTGCCATCGCGCAGGAGCCGCGCCTTGGTGTTGCGCTTGACCTCGCCGGACCGGATGAGGACACCGGCGATGTTGCCCAGCTTGGACGAGCGGAAGACCTCGCGGACCTCCGCCGTACCGAGCTCGACCTCTTCGTACTCCGGCTTGAGGAGACCCTTGAGGGCCGCCTCGATCTCCTCGATGGCCTGGTAGATCACCGAGTAGTAGCGAACGTCGACACCCTCGCGCTCCGCCATCTGCGCGGCACGGCCGGCCGCACGGACGTTGTAGCCGATGACGATGGCGTCGGAGCCCATCGCCAGGTTGATGTCGGACTCGGTGACCGCACCCACACCGCGGTGCAGGACGCGGATGTCGACCTCTTCGCCGACGTCGAGCTGGAGCAGCGAGGACTCGAGAGCCTCCACCGCACCGGACGCGTCGCCCTTGATGATGAGGTTGAGTTCCTGGACCAGACCGGCCTTGAGGACCGAGTCGAGGTCTTCCAGGGACACCCGGCGGACGCGCTTGGCGAAGTTGGCGTTGCGCTCACGCGCAGCACGCTTCTCGGCGATCTGACGGGCGGTGCGGTCCTCGTCGACGACGAGGAAGTTGTCGCCGGCGCCGGGGACGTTGGTGAGACCCAGGACCAGGACGGGGGTCGCGGGACCCGCTTCCTCGACGTTGTTGCCCTTGTCGTCGAGCATGGCGCGCACGCGTCCGTAGGCGTCGCCCACGACCATCGTGTCGCCGACGCGGAGGGTACCGCGCTGGACGAGGACGGTGGCGACGGCACCGCGGCCGCGGTCGAGGTGGGACTCGATCGCAATACCCTGAGCGTCCTGCTCCGGGTTGGCGCGCAGGTCGAGCGAGGCGTCGGCGGTGAGGACGACGGCCTCGAGCAGGGAGTCGATGTTCAGACCCTGCTTGGCGGAGATGTCGACGAACATCGTGTCGCCGCCGTACTCCTCGGCGACCAGACCGAACTCGGTGAGCTGACCGCGCACCTTGACCGGGTCGGCACCCTCGACGTCGATCTTGTTGACCGCGACGACGATCGGGACGCCGGCGGCCTGGGCGTGGTTGAGCGCCTCGATCGTCTGCGGCATCACGCCGTCGTTGGCCGCGACCACGAGGATCGCGATGTCGGTCGACTTGGCACCACGGGCACGCATGGCGGTGAACGCCTCGTGACCCGGGGTGTCGATGAAGGTGATCTTGCGCTCTTCACCGTTGACCTCGGTACCGACCTGGTACGCACCGATGTGCTGCGTGATGCCACCGGCCTCGCCCGCAACGACGTTCGTCTTGCGGATGGCGTCGAGCAGTCGGGTCTTACCGTGGTCGACGTGACCCATGACGGTCACGACCGGCGGACGCGGCATGAGGAATTCCTCGCCGCCCTCGTCCTCGCCGAACTCGATGTCGAAGCCCTCGAGGAGCTCGCGGTCCTCTTCCTCCGGGCTGACGATCTGAACGACGTAGTTCATCTCGCCGGCCAGCATTTCGAGGGTCTCGTCGGAGACGGACTGCGTGGCAGTGACCATCTCGCCGAGGTTCATCATCACGGCGACGAGCGACGCCGGGTTGGCGTTGATCTTCTCCGCGAAGTCGGTGAGGGACGCACCGCGCGACAGGCGAACGGTCTCGCCGTGACCACGCGGCAGCATGATGCCGCCGACCGACGGGGCCTGCATGGCCTCGTATTCCTGGCGACGCTGGCGCTTGGACTTGCGTCCACGACGCGCGGGACCACCGGGACGGCCGAAGGCACCCTGCGTGCCACCACGGGCATTGGGGCCACCGGGACGCCCGGCGAAGCCGGGACGACCGCCGCCACCGGCACCAGCCGGACCGCCGCCGAAGCCGCCACCACCGGGACGGGGACCGCCGAAGCCGCCGCCGCCACCCGGACGCGAGCCCGGACCGGCCGGACGACCGGCGAAGCCGCCGCCCGCGGGACGACCGGCGCCACCGGCGCCGCCGGGACGGGGACCGCCCGCACCGGGACCACGGCCACCGGGGCCGCCACCGGGACGGGGACCGGGACCACCGGCAGCGGGACGCTGCGGCATCATGCCCGGGTTGGGACGGTTACCACCGGGAGCACCACCGGGACGCGGGGCGCCGCCCTGCGGACGGGGCATGCCGCCGGGGGTCGGGCGACCAGCGCCCTGACCCTGGGGACGCGGAGCGCCGCCGGGGCCGCCCTGCGGACGGGGAGCGCCACCCTGGCGGTCACCGGCGCCGGGGGCACCGGGACGGGGAGCGCCGGCCGGACGGGGCGCCTGCGGGCGCGCCATGCCGGTGGAGCCACCAGAGGTGAACGGGTTGTTGCCCGGACGGGGACCGGCCGGACGGGCGCCCTGCGGACGCGGCGCCTGGGCACCGGGACCGGCGGGACGCTCGGCACGCGCCGGAGCGGCACCGGCCGGACGCGGGGCGCCGGGACGGGCGCCGGACTGGCCGCCCTGGGCCGCCGGACGCTCGGGGCGCTGCTGCGCCGGACGCGGACCGGGGGTCGCGCCGGGACCGGCGGGACGGTCGGTGCGTGCCGGAGCCGCGGCGGCCGGAGCCGCCGGAGGCGCCGAGAACTCGGTCGCCACGGGAGCCGCCGGAGCGGGCTTCGGGGCGGCCGGAGCCTTGGGGCCGGGACGCGGACCACCGGGGGCGGCGGTCGGGGTCACCGGGGCGGGGGCGCTGACGGCCGGGGCCTCGGCAACGACCGGCTTGGGGGCCGGGGCGCCGGGCTTCGGGGCAGCGGGACGTGCAACAGCACCCGGGGTGGGAACCCCGGGCTTGGCGGGGGCGGCCTTGCGGGGCTCACCCGGCTTCGCAGCGGACTTGCCGGCGTTGCCGCCGGGGCCCTGCAAAGCATCGGTCAACTTGCGTACGACCGGCGCCTCGATCGTCGAGGACGCCGAACGGACGAACTCACCGAGTTCCTGGAGCTTGGCCATGACGACCTTGCTCTCAACTCCGAACTCCTTGGCGAGTTCGTATACCCGGACCTTAGCCACTTCGCTCCTTTTAGGTCCGGGTTACGCCGGACCGTGTCTACTTCATGCTCGTACTCATCGCGTACTCATCGAGGGGTGCTCATCGCAATCTCGACCTACTTCCAACTCGCGAGGTACCTGACCGCACGGTGATCCGTGCCGTACTACGTGCTTAGTGTCGCCTCGGCCTCATCGGCCACGGCATTGTGCAGTTCCGCCGTGTCGAACGGTCCTGCGGACTTGAAAGCCCGGGAGAACGCCCTGCGGCGGACAGCCTGGTCGAGGCAGACCACGGCGGGGTGCACGTAGGCACCCCGGCCGGGCAGCGTACCGCGAGGATCGGAGACACATTTGTCACCGACCGCCACGATGCGCAGCAGATCGCTCTTGGCCGCTCGCTCCCGACACCCCACACAGGTGCGTTCGGGGCATGCGCGGGCTTGCGTCCGGCCAGACACGCTTAAGTCTACCTCCCCGCACCGACCTCACCCCTTCGGGTGAAAAATCGAACGGATGTTGTTGTGATCACGAGTGCCGGGTCCCGCCGCCGAAACCTCGGTGGCGGACAGCCGTGCACGTCGAGCAGGGCTCTTGTCGCCCCTGCTGTTCTTGTGTACCGCCCGAACAGCTCCGGGCGGTAGCGGTTTTATTCCCCGCGGCGGTCGTCGCGGCGGTCGTCCCGCCGGTCGTCGCCCCGGGCGTCGCGGCTGTCGCCCCGCTCGTCCCGGCGCTCGCCGCGGTCGCGGTCGTCCCCGTCCGAGGGCTGCTCGGTGTCGGGACGGATGTCGATGCGCCAGCCGGTCAGGCGAGCGGCGAGGCGGGCGTTCTGGCCCTCCTTGCCGATGGCCAGCGACAGCTGGTAGTCGGGCACGGTCACCCGCGCGGAGCGGGTGTCCCAGTCCACGACCTCGACCTTGCTCACCCGGGCGGGTGACAGGGCGTTGGCGACCATCTCCGCCGGGTCGTCCGACCAGTCGACGATGTCGATCTTCTCGCCGTGCAGCTCGGCCATCACGTTGCGCACGCGGCTGCCCATCGGGCCGATGCAGGCGCCCTTCGGGTTGAGGCCGGAGCGGTTGGCGCGGACGGCGATCTTGGTGCGGTGACCGGCCTCACGGGCGATCGCGCAGATCTCGACGCTGCCGTCGGCGATCTCCGGGACCTCCAGCGCGAACAGCTTCTTCACCAGGTTCGGGTGGGTGCGCGACAGGGTCACGGACGGACCGCGGACACCCTTCGCCACCCGCACGACGTACGACTTCAGGCGCAGTCCGTGCGTGTAGTCCTCGCCGGGGACCTGCTCCTGGACCGGCAGCATGGCCTCCATCTTGCCGATGTCGACGAGGACGTTCTTCGGGTCCTTGCCCTGCTGCACCACGCCGGTGATGACATCACCCTCGCGGCCCAGGAACTCGCCGAAGGTCAGGTCGTCCTCGGCGTCGCGCAGACGCTGGAGGATCACCTGCTTGGCGGTCGTCGCGGCGATGCGGCCGAAGTCCGACGGGGTGTCGTCGAACTCCTTGGCCTCCTGGCCCTCTTCCAGGTCCCTCGGGTCCTCGGTCGCCCACACGATCACGTGACCGTTGGTGCGGTCGAGCACGACGCGTGCGCGCCGGAAGCTTCCCTCGGTGCGGTGGTACGCGATGAGGAGGGCCGACTCGATCGCTTCGACGAGCAGGTCGAAGGAAATCTCCTTCTCCCGGACCAGACCCCGTAGGGCACTCATGTCGATGTCCACGACTACGCCTCCTCTTCCTTCTTGTCCTTGCGGTTGAACTCGATCTCGACACGCGCCTTGGCGATGTCGGTGAACACGATGCGGCGGGCGGTCGCCTTGCGGCCCTTCACGCCCGGGACCTCGAGGTCCATGCCCTCGTCGTCGACGTCGAGGATGCGGGCGATCACTTCCCCGCCGTCCGACGTCTGGAACTTCACGAGCCGGCCGATCGCCCGGATGTAGTGACGGTGCTCGGTCAGCGGGCGGTCCGCGCCCGGCGAGCTCACTTCGAGGACGTACTCGTCCTCACCCATCGCGTCGGTCTCGTCCAGCAGGTCCGAGACCTCGCGGCTCAGCTCGGCGCACGCGTCCAGCTCCACGCCCTCGTCGGAGTCCACGATGATGCGCAGCATCCGGCGCTTGCCCGCCTTGGACGTCTCGATCTCCTCGAGGTCCAGGCCCTTGGCGGCGACGAGCGGCTCCAGCAATGCGCGCAGCCTGTCGCTCTGGGTGGTGCTCATCCGGGTGACTCCTCGGCCGCGTGTGCTGTTGTGATTTCCGTCGTGCGTCAGGTCAAAGGGTATCCGGTCGCGGAGGGTGTTGCCGTCCGCGCTGCGCCGGGGGCCCCGGGTACCGTGATCACACCCTGCCGCCATCACCCCCAAGGACGTCCCCGTGCCCTCGATCCTGCCGTCGCGAAGAGGCCTGCTCGCCGGTGCCGCGGGCATCGCCGGAGCCGCGCTGCTCAGCGGTTGCTCCGACGACGGGCCGCCCGCCGCGGACCCCGAGGTTCCACTCGAACGGCGGATGCGCGAGACGGCCGTTCGTGAGAGCGAGCGGCTGCTGGAACGTTACGACGCCACGAGCGCGGCCCACCCGGCCCTCGCGCAGCGCCTCGCACCGCTGCGCGCCTCGGTCGCGGCGCACGCGGCGGCCCTCGCCGACGAGGGGTCCCCGGCCTCCTCGCCGTCCCGCTCCGCCTCCGCTCCCTCCCCCGTCCCGACCGGCGCCGCGGCCGCCGCTCCCCCAGCTCCGAGCGCCGCGCCGGTCCCCGCCGCGCCCGCCGAGGCGCTGACCGCCCTCGCGGACGCCGAGCGGAGCCTGGCCGAGGCCCGGACGATCTCCTTGGCCGGCGCCCCCGGGGAGCTGGCCAGGATGCTCGCCTCGGTGGCGGCATGCGGCCACGTGCACGCGTACCTGCTGACCTCGACCCCGGGAGCCTCCTCGTGACGCCCACACCCTCCCCCGCCGGCCAGGTCCTGGAGGCCGCGCAGGCCGCGCTCGCCGCCGAGCACGCGGCCGCGTACGGCTACGGCGTGATCGGGGCCCGGGCCGCGGCCGCCCGCTCCGCCGAGGCCCGCGAGGCGTACGGCGGGCACCTCGCGCGCCGCGACGCGCTCGCCCGCACCGTGCGTGAGCTGGGCGGTTCCCCCCGCCCGTCGGAAGCCGCGTACGCCCTGCCGTTCACCGTGCGCACGCCCGCCGACGCCGAGCGGCTGGCCGCCGGGATCGAGGACCGGGTGGCCGGCGCGTACTCCGATCTGGTGCGCGCCGCCGAGGGCCAGTTGCGCCGCGAGGCGGCTGACGCGCTGAGCGCCGCGGCCGTGCGGGCGGCACGCTGGCGTGGTGGCGGCGTAGCCTTCCCAGGGCTCACGGAACGCGCGGACACACCGCGGACCTAGCGCGCAAGCATGCGCGGCGAGCCCGGGCACAGCTGAAAGGGACCACGCACGCATGGCTTTCGAACCGCCGCAGCGGCTCGTACGGGCGCTCGGCGAGCTGCCGGAATCGGCGCACGTCTCGGATTGGCTGGGGCAGCTCCCCGGGCTGGCGGAGGCCGCGCTGGCCCGGCGCGGAGTACAGGCCCAGCGGGTGCAGGCGCCCGGCGGCCGCAGCAGTCTGGTCGTCCTCGTCCGGTACGCCGACGGGACCCCGGCCACGCTGAAGCTGGCCCCGCCGGGGCTCCGGCCCGACCGGGAGCTGGCCGCGCTGGCGCACTGGGGCGGCTTCGGGTCGGTACGGGTCCTCGACACGCGCCATCACGAGGAGGACGGGGCGCTGCTGCTGGAGCGGCTGCATCCCGAGGTCTCGCTGCGGTCGCTGCCGGAGGCGAAGGCGCTGCTGGAGGCCTGCGGCACGCTGCGCAGGCTGTGGGTGGCCCCGCCGACGGGGCACGGCTGGGAAACGGTCGCCGAGCGGACCTCCGAGCAGGCCGAGGTGCTCCGCAAGGCTCCCCCGGAGACGGCGGAGCTGGCCTCGGCGGCGCTGGCGGCCCGCGAGGAGCTGACGGCGGCGCCGGCCGAGGAGCTGCTGCTCCACGGAAACTTCCGGCAGGGCAAGGTCCTCGCCGGCGAGCGCGCTCCGTGGCTGGCGGTGGGCCCGGACCCGATGGTCGGCGAGCGTGCCTACGACCTGGCGCGGCTGGTACGGGACCGGCTGGAGGACCAGATGGCCTCCTCGGCGGGGGCCTCGGGCGCCCGACGGCGGGTGAACAAGCTGGCCGACGCGCTGGAGGTGGACCGGGACCGGCTCCGGGGCTGGACGCTGTTCCGGGCGGTCGAATCGGGCAACCGGGCGCTGGCCGCCGGGCGGCGGCGGGACGCGGAGCTGCTGCTGGAGTTCGCGGGCTGGTTGTAGGGCATAACCCCTGTGGGGGGACCTGGGAGAGTGCCGCCCGGCAGGGGCAGGAGGCCGTCATGGTCCAGGAACTGCTGACAGCCGGCGCCGTAGCGGGCGCCGGGATCGTGGTGTACCTGGGCGCCGCCGCCCGGGTGGTGAAGCAGTACGAGCGGGGCGTGGTCTTCCGCCTCGGCCGGCTGCGGGAGGGCGTGCGGGGGCCCGGCTTCACCATCGTGGTCCCGGGCTTCGACCGGCTGCACAAGGTCAACATGCAGATCGTGACGATGCCGGTGCCCGCGCAGGAGGGGATCACGCGGGACAACGTCACGGTGCGGGTGGACGCGGTCGTGTACTTCAAGGTGGTGGACGCGGCCAACGCGATCATCGAGGTCGAGGACTACCGGTTCGCCGTCTCCCAGATGGCGCAGACCTCGCTGCGGTCGATCATCGGCAAGTCCGACCTGGACGATCTGCTCTCCAACCGGGAGCAGCTCAACCAGGGCCTGGAGCTCATGATCGACAGTCCGGCCGTGGGCTGGGGCGTGCAGATCGACCGGGTGGAGATCAAGGACGTGTCGCTCCCGGAGACGATGAAGCGGTCGATGGCCCGGCAGGCGGAGGCCGACCGGGAGCGGCGGGCGCGGATCATCAACGCGGATGCGGAGCTCCAGGCGTCGAAGAAGCTGGCGGAGGCGGCGGAGGTCATGTCGGAGCAGCCCGCGGCGCTGCAGCTGCGGCTGCTCCAGACGGTCGTGGCCGTGGCGGCGGAGAAGAACTCCACCCTCGTCCTCCCGTTCCCGGTGGAACTCCTGCGCTTCCTGGAACGCGCGGCCCCTGCGCCTGCGGCGACGCCACCCCCGGCTACCGCGGCCCCCGCTCCGAGCCTGGCGGCTCCTGCCCCGGCGCCTCCGAGTCTCGCGGCCCCTGCCCCGGCGCCTCCGAGCATCGCGGCCCCCGCCCCGGCGGCAGCGTCTCCGGACTCCGCTGCGGGGCTCGGCCCCGGGGCGGTTGCGGAGCCCTGCCTCGACGGATCCCCGCCGCCCCCTGCGGAGCCGGACGTGCGCGGGTAGGCGCTGCGCGGGGCCGTCCCCTACCCGCCCTTCCACCGTTCCCCGCGGGCCAGCAGCCCCCGGACCCCCGCGCCTCAAACGCCGGAGGGGCTGGATTTTCGCCGGCGTCGGCCACATTCAGCCTCGCCGGCGCTTGAGGCGCGGGGGTCCGGGGCGGAGCCCCGGGGAACGGGCGAAGGGTGGGTCGGGGACTCCGCCCCGCAGGGCTACGCGCCGGCGGTCAGGCGGGACAGGGCCTCCGGCAGGGGGAGTTCCTCGCGGGTGCCGGAACGGCGGTCCTGGAGCTCGACCACCGACTCCGCCGAGCGGCGGCCCGCGACCAGGATCCACGGGACCCCGATGAGCTCCGCGTCCGTGAGCTTCACGCCGGGCGAGAGGCCGGGCCGGTCGTCCAGGAGGACCCGCAGCCCGGCCCCGGCCAGGGACTCCGCCGCCGACTCCGCGAGGGCGAGCGGCACCGCCTTGCCCGCCGCCACGACGTGCACGTCGGCCGGGGCCACCGCTGCCGGCCAGCACAGGCCCCGTTCGTCCGCCGTCTGCTCGGCCAGCGCGGCCACCGCGCGGGAGACGCCGATTCCGTAGGAGCCCATCGTGACCCGGACCGGCTTGCCCTCCTTGCCGAGGACGTCCAGCCCGAACGCGTCCGCGTACTTCCGGCCGAGCTGGAAGATGTGCCCGATCTCGATCGCCCGGTCCAGGCGGAGCCTGGTGCCGCAGGACGGGCAGGGGTCGCCCGCCTCCACGACGACCACGTCCAGGTACCGGTCCACCTCGAAGTCCCGCCCGCAGACCACGTTCCGGGCGTGCGTGTCGGGCTTGTTGGCCCCCGTCACCCAGGAGGTGCCCGGCGCGACGCGCGGGTCGGCGAGGTAGCGGACCTTCTCCAGGCCCTGCGGGCCCACGTAGCCCCGTACGAGGTCGGGCCGGCCGGCGAAGTCCTCCGCCGTCACCAGCTCCACGACCGCCGGGGCCAGGTGCTCCCCGAGCTTGCCGAGGTCGACCTCCCGGTCCCCCGGTACGCCGACGGCCGTGATCTCTCCGTCGATCTTGACGAGGAGGTTCTTCAGGGTCGCCGACGCGGGGACGCCCAGGTGCGCCGCCAGGGTCTCGATGGTGGGGGTGTCGGGGGTCGGGATCTCCTCCAGCGGGCCGTGCTCCCCCCGGGCCGGGGTCAGGGCGAAGGTCACCGCCTCCGTGTTGGCCGCGTAGTCGCAGGAGGGGCAGTCCACGAAGGTGTCCTCGCCCGCCTCGGCCGGTGCCAGGAACTCCTCCGACGCCGAGCCGCCCATCGCGCCCGAGACCGCCGACACCACCCGGTGGTCGAGGCCGAGCCGCTCGAAGATGCGTACGTAGGCCTCGCGGTGGAGCCGGTAGGACTCCGCCAGGCCCTCGTCGGAGACGTCGAAGGAGTACGAGTCCTTCATCTGGAACTCGCGGCCGCGCAGGACGCCCGAGCGGGGCCGCGCCTCGTCCCGGTACTTGGTCTGGATCTGGTAGAGCATGACCGGCAGGTCCTTGTAGGACGTGCACTGGTCCTTGACCACCAGGGTGAAGATCTCCTCGTGGGTGGGGCCGAGCAGGTAGTCCGCGCCCTTGCGGTCCTTGAGCCGGAAGAGCAGGTCCCCGTACTCCGACCAGCGGCCGCTGACCTCGTACGGCTCCTTCGGCAGCAGCGCCGGGAGCAGCACTTCCTGCGCCCCGATCCCGTCCATCTCCTCGCGGACGATGCGCGAGACGTTGTCCAGGACCCGCTTGCCGAGCGGCAGCCAGCTCCACACTCCGGCGGAGCTGCGCCGGACGTAGCCGGCCCGGACCAGGAGGCCGTGGCTGAGGGTTTCCGCGTCGGCGGGGTCCTCGCGGAGGGTCTTGGCCATCAGGCGGGACATGCGCTGCACGTGTTGCGTTGACATGACGGGAGGCTACCGGGGGCTCCGGGGCCCGCGGAAACGGATTGAGCGCCTACGGGGTCGGCGCCGCACGGGCACGTGGCCGTACGGGGCTCAGGGCCTGCGCAGCGGCAGCGGGGCGCCCATGACGGCGTACGGGAGGCTCGCGCTCGGGAAGAGGACCTGGCGGGCCAGGTCCGAGTAGCCGAGGGAGCGGTAGAGGCCGCGGGCGGGGCTGTCGGTGTCGATCGCGGAGAGGATCGAGCGTTCCTCGGCGGCGGTGTCGGTGATCAGGGTGATGAGGGCGCGGCCGACGCCCTTGCCCTGGAAGCCTGGGTGGACGTGCAGCTCGGTGATCACGAAGGACCCGTCGAGCCAGCCTTCGTGGCCGCCGGCCCGCAGATAGGGCTCGACGACTCCGGACCACCAGTGCGTGCGGTCGTTGGGCATGCCGTAGACGAACCCGGCGAGCCCCCCGTCCTCGGTGAACGCGCCGAGCGCGCGGGCGCCGCGGCAGGTCATGTGGCGCTGGACGATGTAGCGCCGGATGCCGACCTCCTCCTCGCTGAGCCCGAAGGCCATGGCCTGCACGCGCAGGGCCTCGTCGACCCGGGCGGCGAGGTCGAGGGGCCCGATCCGCAGTCCGGCGGGCCGGCCGGGGTCTTCTCCCGCGGGGGTTGGCATCATGCGGCGACCTTACTGGCCGACCGTGCGGTCGAACAGGAAGATCGGAACAGGACGCTCGGAAACGGCACGGGCAGAACAGGCCGGTCGGAACGGCGTGCTCAGAACAGCACGCTCATGAACGCGCCGACCTCGCGGAAGCCGACCCGGCGGTAGGAGGCCCGTGCGGCGGTGTTGAAGTCGTTGACGTAGAGGCTGACCACGGGGGCCACGTCCCGGAGCGCGTACGCGACGACGGCGGCCATGCCGGTCTCGGAGTGTCCGCGGCCCCGGAACTCGGGGGCCACCCAGACGCCCTGGATCTGGCAGGCGCGGGAGGTCGCGGCGCCGATCTCGGCCTTGAAGACGACCTTGCCGTCCTCGATGCAGGCGAAGGAACGCCCACTGGCGACCAGCTCGGCGACGCGGGCCTGGTAGAGCAGCCCGCCGTCGCCGGTCATCGGGGAGATGCCGACCTCCTCGGTGAACATGGCCACGCAGGCGGGCATGATCAGGTCCATCTCGTCCTTGCGGATCCGGCGCACCCGGGGGTCGGCGGTCACCGTGGTGGACGGCTGCTCCATGATCATGAGGGGCTGGCGGGAGCGGACGTCGCGGGCCGGGCCCCAGCTCGGCTCCAGGAGCTGCCAGAGCAGGCTGGTGGCCTCGGCGGGGCCGACGATGGAGGAGCAGCGGCGGCCGGTGCGCCGGGCGCGGTCGGCGAAGGCCCGTACCGCGTCGGGGCCGGCGCAGACGGGCACCAGGTTGGCGCCGGCGTAGCAGAGCGAGCGGAGCTCGCCGTCGGCGTACCAGCCCCACATCTCGCCGCCCAGGCGCCACGGGTCGAGTCCGGCGACCTGGACCCTGGAGGTGACGAATGCGTTCTCGACCGGCGCGCGGCCGAGGATGTCGAGCGCGGCGTCGAGATCACTGGGCTCAAGGACCCGGGTGGTGGTCTGCGTCAACACTGGGGCCTCACCATGCAAGTCTGCTGATCTCCGCACTGTACCCGGACCGGCTCCGAGATGCCCCCGAGGCCCCTCGAGGCGGCTCCGGGGCGGTTCCGGGGCGCCTCGGCCCGGAGGCCCGGAGGCCCGGAGGCCCGCATGCCGACGGGCCCGGGGCCGCACCTGCGCCCCCGGGCCCGTCACGGAAGACCAGCGGGAGACTAGACGCCGATCGCGACGGTCGGCTCGCCCGACATCACGCCGTCCTTCTCCATCTGCTCGGCGATCTTCATCGCCTCTTCGATGAGGGTCTCGACGATCTTCGACTCGGGAACGGTCTTGATGACCTCGCCCTTGACGAAGATCTGGCCCTTGCCGTTGCCGGAGGCGACGCCCAGGTCGGCCTCACGGGCCTCGCCGGGGCCGTTGACGACGCAGCCCATGACCGCGACGCGCAGGGGGACCTCCATGCCCTCCAGGCCCGCCGTGACCTCCTCGGCCAGCTTGTAGACGTCCACCTGGGCGCGCCCGCAGGACGGGCAGGAGACGATCTCCAGGCGGCGCGGCTTGAGGTTCAGCGATTCCAGGATCTGGATGCCGACCTTGATCTCCTCCACCGGCGGGGCCGACAGCGAGACGCGGATCGTGTCGCCGATGCCCTCGGAGAGCAGCGCGCCGAAGGCGACGGCGGACTTGATCGTGCCCTGGAACGCCGGGCCGGCCTCGGTGACGCCGAGGTGCAGCGGGTAGGTGCACTGGGCGGCCAGCTGCCGGTAGGCGTTGACCATGACCACCGGGTCGTTGTGCTTGACCGAGATCTTGATGTCGCTGAAGCCGTGCTCCTCGAAGAGGGAGGCCTCCCACAGCGCGGACTCGACCAGCGCCTCGGGGGTGGCCTTGCCGTACTTCTTCAGCAGGCGCGCGTCGAGCGAGCCGGCGTTGACGCCGATCCGGATGGGGGTACCGGCGTCCTTGGCGGCCCGCGCGATCTCCTTGACCTTGTCGTCGAACTGCTTGATGTTGCCCGGGTTCACGCGGACGGCGGCGCAGCCCGCGTCGATCGCGGCGAACACGTACTTCGGCTGGAAGTGGATGTCGGCGATGACCGGGATGTTCGACTTCTTCGCGATCACGGCGAGCGCGTCGGCGTCGTCCTGCGTCGGGCAGGCCACGCGGACGATGTCACAGCCGGACGCGGTCAGCTCCGCGATCTGCTGGAGCGTGGCCCCGATGTCGGAGGTCCTGGTGGTGGTCATCGACTGCACGGAAACCTGTGCGTCGCCGCCGACGGCGACCGAGCCGACCTGGATCTTACGGCTGACCCTGCGGTCGGCGAGCTTCGTCGGCACGGCCGGCATTCCGAGAGAGATGGCAGTCATCTGCTGTGCAACCCCAAGGTGTGGATTAGGTGCCGGGATCGGCGGGCTCCAACCTCCGAGATTACGCCAACCGGCACGCCTCCCGTGCATCGCAGGTCGCGTGCCACTCGAACGTAGGGAGCCGGGCACGAAGAGTGCCCGGCTCCGGTTCGCATGCAGTACGGATGGCCCGTACGAGGTCCCGCCGATCTTTCGATCAGGTGATTTTAATGGGATTGACCACGTCTGCGGCCAGTACCAGCAAGGTGAAACAGAGGAAAACTCCGGCCACCACGTACGCGGCGGGCATCAGCTTCGCCACGTCGAACGGGCCCGGGTCGGCGCGCCGGAAGACCCGGGCGAAGGCCCGCCGCACCGACTCCCACAGGGCGCCCGCGATGTGCCCGCCGTCCAGCGGCAACAGGGGCAGCATGTTGAACAGGAAGAGGGAGAGGTTGAACATGCCCAGGACGTTCAGCATGATCGACATCCGCTGCTCGCTCGGAATGTCCAGGGCCGCGATCTCCCCGTTGATCCGGGCCGCGCCGACGATTCCCATCGGGGAGTCGGGCTCCCGCTCGGCTCCGTTGAAGACCGAGTTCCACAGGGCCGGGATCTTGCCCGGGAGCTGGGCCAGACCCTGCACGCTGCTCTGGACGACCTCGCCGACCCGGTCCGCGGACTGGGTGAAGGTGAGCGGGGCGATCACCGACTTCGGGCCGACGCCGAGGTAGCCGGCCGAGACGTACTCGCCCTTGACGTAGCCGCCGTGGCCGTCGGTCTTGCCCACGCGGTTCTCCACGAGGCTCGCGTGGAGGGTCAGCTTCTGGCCGTCGCGCAGGACGGTGAGGGTGGCGGGGCCGATGGTGTTGCGGATGTTCTGCTGGAGGGTGTCCCACTGCTCGACCGGCTTGCCCTGGAAGCCCACGATCTTGTCGCCGACCTGCAGGCCGGCGGCCTTGCCCGGGGCAGCCGGGTCGCCGGCCCGGCATTCGTCGCGGTTCTCGCTCTGCTTGATCACGCAGTCGGTGACGGTCTGGACCTGGGTGGTCGTCTGCTGGACCCCGAAGGTCATCCACACGCCGAAGAAGATCGCCATCGCGAGGACCAGGTTCATGAACGGTCCCGCGAACATCACGATCACGCGCTTCCACGGCTTGCGCGTGTAGAAGAGCCGCGAGTCGTCGCCCGGCTGCAGTTCCTCGTACGCCGCCGAGCGCGCGTCCTCGATCATCGAGCGGAACGGCGACGTGGAGCGGGCGGTGACCTTGCCGTCCTCGCCCGGCGGGAACATCCCGATCATGCGGATGTAGCCGCCCATCGGGATGGCCTTGAGCCCGTACTCGGTGTCGCCCTTCTTGCGCGACCAGATGGTCCGGCCGAAGCCGACCATGTACTGGGGCACGCGGATGCCGAAGAGCTTGGCCGTGGAGAGGTGGCCGAGCTCGTGCCAGGCGATGGAGAAGAGCAGCCCGACCACGAAGACGAGCACGCCGATCAAGGTCAGCAGTACGGTCATGCGCGCGCCTCCAGGGCGGCACGAGCCGCCATCTCCTGTGCCCGGGCCCTGGCCCAGGTCTCCGCTTCAAGGACGTCCGCGACCGTGAGGGAAGTTCCCTTGGCCGGGGTCCCGTGTTCATCGACCACGGCAGAGACCGTATCCATGATTGCTGTGAACGGGAGCCGACCGGCCAGGAACGCTTCTACGCACTCCTCGTTCGCCGCATTGAACACGGCGGGCGCGGTACCGCCCAGGGTGCCGACGTGCCGGGCCAGGCCCACCGCCGGGAAGGCCTCGGTGTCCAGCGGGAAGAACTCCCAGGTGGACGCCTTGGTCCAGTCGAAGGCGGTGGACGCGTCCGGGACCCGCTGGGGCCAGCCGAGGCCGATCGCGATCGGGCCGCGCATGTCCGGCGGGGTGGCCTGGGCCAGCGTGGAGCCGTCGGTGAACTCCACCATGGAGTGCACGTACGACTGCGGGTGGACCACGACCTCGATCCGCTCGAAGGGGATGTCGTAGAGCAGGTGCGCCTCGATGACCTCCAGGCCCTTGTTGACCAGGGTCGCCGAGTTGACGGTGATCACCGGGCCCATCGCCCAGGTCGGGTGGGCCAGGGCGTCCTCCACCGTGACCGAGGCCAGCTCGGCGCGGGTGCGGCCGCGGAAGGGCCCGCCGGAGGCGGTGACCACGAGCTTGCGCACCTCGGCGCGGGTGCCCGCGGCCAGGGCCTGGAAGAGCGCCGCGTGCTCGGAGTCGACCGGGATGATCTGGCCCGGCTCCGCCAGGGCCTTCACCAGCGGGCCGCCGACGATCAGCGACTCCTTGTTCGCGAGGGCCAGGGTCCGCCCGGCCCGCAGCGCGGCGAGGGTGGGCGCGAGGCCGATGGAACCGGTGATGCCGTTGAGCACGGTGTGGCACTCGGAGGCGGCGAGCTCGGTGGCCGCGTCCGGGCCGGCGAGGATCTCGGGCAGCGGCTCACCGGGGCCGTACTCGGCGTCCAGCGCCTCCTTGAGGGCCGGTACGACGTCTTCGTTCGCGACGGCCACGGTGTTCACGCGCAGCAGCCTGGCCTGCTCGGCCAGCAGCGCGACACGGCCGCCGGCGGCGGACAGGGCCGTGACCCGGAACCGGTCCGGGTTGCGCAGGGCCAGGTCGATGGCCTGGGTCCCGATGGACCCGGTGGAGCCGAGGATGACGATGTCCCGACGGCCGGCCGCGGGGTCGAAGAGGAGGTGCGGATCGGCAAGGGGGGATGGGCGGTCGCTCATGGACCCATGTTGCCGCAACTCAGGGGCGCCCGGACACGGAGCCCCCCTCCGTTACCCGAAGGAGAAGGTGCGGGAGCGTCCCGGCGAAGTCCGGGAGGGTACTGGCCACCCGCCACCAGGCGTCCGGATCGGAGCCCAGGGCCAGCGCGAACAGCCGGTCGGCCTCGGCCCGCGCGGCCAGCACCGGGGCGGCCGGCTCGTGACGGTCGGGGTGGTCCACCTCACCCAGCCAGTGGTCCTCGTCCAGGGCCCAGCAGGCGGGCGCCTTGTGCCGGATCACGTCCTCGCCGGTGAGCAGCCCGCGGGCGAGGCAGTCGCGCACCCACCGGATGTCCTCCTGGACGGACTGCATGGGCACCGCGAGGCTCGCCAGGGCCAGTTCGCGGTCCACGCCCCCGACGGGCTCGGCGGTTGTGGGCGCCACGGAGCGCACCGCCTCGGCGAGCCCGGGGACCGGTGGTCCTTCGGCGGGCTCCGACAGGGTGCCGCGCACGATCCGGGCCACCAGGACCGGCAGGGTGCCGGGGAAGCCGGGGGCGTGGCGCAGCAGCTCCGCCCAGAGCCGGGGGTCGTCGCGCAGGGGGCGCAGCGCCCGGGCGACGGCGGTGCGCATCCCCGTCCGCTCGGGCAGGGTCCAGCGCAGGCCGCGGGCCCCGGTCAGGTCGGTGAGCAGCAGGGAGCGGTGCGCGGGGGCCACGTGGGCGACGAGCTCCTCGTGCGTGACCCGGCCCATCCGCACGGCGCGGACGGCGGGCCGGTGCCAGGAGGGCTCGTCCGCCGCCGCGGTGGCGAGCAGCCCGTGGACGGTCTCCCGGGGCAGGTCCTCGACGAGCAGCAGGGCTTCGACGGAGCCGGCCGGCAGCGACCGGCGGAGGTGTTCGGCGAGCAGCAGCTCCGGGTCCGGGTGGTGGCGGAGCGCCAGGATGTCCAGCGGGACCCTCGGTCCGCGCCGGCCGTGCCGGCGGAGCAGGCCTATGAGCTCGGCCGCGGTGAGCGGCCCGTCGTCGGCGTCCCGGCCGAGCTCGGCGTGGAGCACCGGCAGGAGTTCCGGCGGGGTCCGGCGGCGGGCGTACCGGGCGGGGCCGGGCAGGCCGGGCAGCGGCCGGCCCACGACGCGGGGGTTGCGGGCGACGTAGGCCCGGTCGGCCGCGCTTCCGTGGCGAAGCAGCAGGGTGACGGTCGAGGCCGCCAGCCATTCGTCCCGGCACAGGTACTTGAAGGCGGGCTCGTCGAGCCGGCCGATCATGTCGGTGACGACGTGGTCCGGTGCGTGGCGCAGCACGTGCGCCACGCACCAGGCCAGCCGTCGGCTGGTGCGGTCTTCCTCGGCCGTCGGCATCGTTCTCGTCCGCCTCGCGCTGTGCTCGTACCCGTACTCGTACTCATCCTCGTACGTCGGTCCGACGTCCGGCGATGATTGCAGGTCAGCGCAGCGGCCGGTGGACATTTTCGCGGGTTGACGGGCCGGGGGCGGCGTCGGCGATCCACGGGCCGTCGCCGGAGGGGTCGAGGATGCCCTCCTCGAGCCAGGTGTAGGTGCCGGACAGGACTCCGGCCACGACCTTGCGGTCCAGGTCGTCGGTGTTGTCCCAGAGCCGCCCGAAGAGCTCCTCCACGCGGAGCCGGGACTGCCGGCAGAAGGCGTCGGCCAGCTGGTAGGCCTCGCGGCCGTGCTCTCCGGAGGCCCGCAGGTGCTCGGCGCGCACGCAGGCCGCGCTCATCGCGAAGAGCTCGGCGCCGATGTCGACGATCCGGCCGAGGAACCCCTGCTTGGTCTCCATCCGGCCCTGCCAGCGGGACATCGCGTAGAAGGTCGAGCGGGCGAGCTTGCGCGACCCGCGTTCGACGTAGCGCAGATGGGTGGCGAGGTCGGGGTGGCCGCTCGGATGAAAGGCCCGGTAGGTGCCGGGGACCTGGCCGGCGCCCGTGGCGAGCTGCGGCAGCCAGCGGGCGTAGAACCCGGCGGCGCGGGCGCCCGCCTTCGCCTTGTCGCCCAGGGCCTTCTCCGGATCGATGAGGTCGCCGGCCACCGACAGGTGGGCGTCCACGGCCTCGCGGGCGATCAGCAGGTGCATGATCTCCGTGGAACCCTCGAAGATCCGGTTGATGCGCAGGTCGCGGAGCATCTGCTCGGCCGGGACGGCCCGCTCGCCGCGGGCCGCGAGGGACTCGGCGGTCTCGAAGCCGCGCCCGCCGCGGATCTGGACCAGCTCGTCGGCCATCAGGCAGGCCATCTCGGAACCGTAGAGCTTGGCGAGGGCGGCTTCGATGCGGATGTCGTTGCGGTCCTCGTCGGCCATCTGGGAGGCCAGGTCGACCACGGCCTCCAGGGCGAAGGTGGTGGCCGCGATGAAGGAGATCTTCGCGCCGACGGCCTCGTGCAGACCGACCGGCCGCCCCCACTGCTCGCGTACGCCGGACCATTCGCGGGCGATCTTCAGGCACCACTTCCCCGCGCCCACGCACATGGCGGGCAGCGACAGCCGGCCGGTGTTCAGCGTGGTCAGCGCGATCTTCAGCCCGGCGCCCTCGGCGCCGATGCGCTGGGCGGCGGGGACCCTCACCCGGTGGAAGCGGGTCACGCCGTTCTCCAGGCCGCGCAGGCCCATGAAGGCGTTGCGGTGCTCGACGGTGATGCCCGGCGAGTCGGCCTCGACGACGAAGGCGGTGATCCCGCCGCGGTGGTTCTCGCTCTTGGGGACCCGGGCCATGACGACGAGCAGGTCGGCGACGACCCCGTTGGTGGTCCAGAGCTTCACGCCGTCCAGGACGTACGCGTCCTCCCCGTCCGGGACCGCCGTGGTGGCCAGGCGCGCCGGGTCGGAGCCGACGTCCGGCTCGGTGAGGAGGAAGGCGCTGATGGCGGTGGTCGCGCAGCGCGGCAGGTAGGCGTCCTTCTGCTCCTGGGTGCCGAACATCTTCAGCGGCTGGGGCACGCCGATCGACTGGTGGGCGGAGAGCAGGGCGCCGATGGCCGGGCTGACGGAGCCGACGAGCGCGAGCGCCTTGTTGTAGTACACCTGGGTCAGGCCGAGGCCCCCGTACTTCGGGTCGATCTTCATGCCGAGCGCGCCGAGCTCCTTGAGCCCGCGCACGGTCTCGTCGGGGATCTTCGCCTCGCGCTCGATGCGCGCTCCGTCGACGGAGGTCTCGCAGAACTCCCGCATCCGGGCCAGGAAGGCCTCGCCGCGCCGGACGTCCTCCTCGGCGGGGAGCGGGTGGGGGTGGATCAGGTCCAGCCGGAACCGTCCGAGGAACAGCTCCTTGGCGAAGCTCGGCCGCTGCCAGTTCTGTTCCCGGGCCGCTTCCGCGACCTGCCGAGCCTCGCGCTCGGTCACCTTGGGCTGCGCGGGCTGTACGGGTTGTGCGGGCGGGACGGGCTGTGCGGGCTGTGTTGCGGACATGAGCGGGCTCACCTCGCCGCCGAGAGAGGGGGTGCTTACCGGTGGGTGCTACCAGTGAGTCGTACCCGTTTCGGGCGGCGGGGAAGCGGCGGCGAACGAGGGACGGCCGGAGCCCCCGCACAGTAGGCTCCGGCCGTCGGCTTTGTGGGCCGTACGAGTTGGTCAGATGTCGAGGCCGCTGAGGACCAGGACACGCTCGTAGGTGTAGTCGTCCATGGCGTAGCGCACGCCCTCGCGGCCCACACCGGACTGCTTGACGCCGCCGTACGGCATCTGGTCGGCGCGGTAGGACGGGACGTCGCCGACGATCACGCCGCCGACCTCCAGCTCGCGGTGGGCGCGGAACGCGGTCTGGATGTTCCGCGTGAAGACGCCGGCCTGCAGACCGAACTTCGAGTCGTTGACGGCGGCGAAGGCCTCGTCGGTGTTCTCGACCCGGCGCAGGGTGAGGACCGGTCCGAAGACCTCCTCGGTGGCGAGGGTGACGCCCTCGGGCACCTCCGCGACGACGGTGGGCTCGTACGAGGCACCCTCGCGCTTGCCGCCCGTGAGCAGCTTGGCTCCGGCGGACACGGCCTCGTCGACCCAGGACTCGACCCGCTTGGCGGCGTCCTCGGAGACGAGGGGGCCGACGTCGGTGGCGGAGTCGTTCGGGTCGCCGGTGACCTGCTCGCGGACCTTGGCGACGACCTTCTCGACGAGGCGGTCGTAGACCGTCGCGTCGGCGATCACGCGCTGTACGCCGATGCAGGACTGGCCGGCCTGGTAGTTCGAGAAGGTGGCGATGCGGGTCGCGGCCCAGTCGAGGTCGGCCTCCGAGGACCAGTCCTCCAGGACCACGGCCGCGGCGTTGCCGCCGAGCTCCAGGGTGCAGTGCTTGTGGGGCACGGCCTGCTGGATGGCGTAGCCGACCTTGTCCGAACCGGTGAAGGAGATGACGGGCAGGCGCTCGTCCTTGACCAGCTCCGGCATCTTGTCGTTGGCGACGGGGAGCACGGACCAGGAACCGGCCGGCAGGTCGGTCTCGGCGAGCAGCTCGCCGAGGATCAGACCCGAGAGCGGGGTGGCCGGGGCCGGCTTCAGGATGATCGGCGCGCCGACGGCGATGGCGGGGGCCACCTTGTGGGCGCACAGGTTCAGCGGGAAGTTGAAGGGCGCGATGCCCAGGACCGGGCCCTTGACGAAGCGGCGGGTCAGGGCCAGACGGCCGACGCCACCGGCGTCGGTGTCCAGGCGCTGGGCCTCTCCGCCGTTGAAGCGGCGGGCCTCTTCGGAGGCGAAGCGGAACACGGACACCGCACGGCCGACCTCACCGCGGGCCCACTTGATCGGCTTGCCGTTCTCGGCGGAGATCAGCAGCGCGATCTCCTCGGTGCGCTCGGCGAGCCGGCGGGCGACGTGGGCCAGGGCCTCGGCGCGCACGTGGGCCGGGGTCGCGGAGAACTCCGCCGTCACGGCGTACGCGGCGGCTACGGCCTCTTCGACCTGGGCGTCGGTCGGGACGCTGACGGTACCGACGAGGCGGCCGTCCCACGGGGAGTGGACGTCGAAGCTGTCGTCGCCCGTGGCCTGGCGGCCGGCGAGCCAGAAGGCGTGGGTGGAAGTCATGCTGATCCCGGCCCTTCGGAGTGTGTGCGGTGGGTCCTTGTCCCCTCCACCGTAGGACTCCGGCGGGGTTTCGGCGTTTGTCCGGGGTGGAGTACGTGCGCGGCGCGGCGCGCCGCTTTGTCAGTGTCGGGGGCGCGCGTGCGCGTGCGGGGCCCTGCGGGGGCTGTTCCCCTACCCGCCCTTCGCCCGTTCCCCGGGCTCCGCCCGGACCCGGTCCTCAAACGCCGGACGGGCTGGATTGGCCGCTGCGCGGCGGGTCTGGGGCTGGGCCCCAGGCGGGTCCGGGGCAC
>NZ_JBHVYI010000116.1:0-23579 GCF_042880975.1 Streptomyces sp. NPDC058289 | reverse complement strand
GTGCGCATCGCGCACCGGGCCACTGCCGCATCTGCGGCGGAACCTAGCAGCCGAGCAGGCGGCTGCCGAGGTAGCTCTGGATCTGGTCCAGGGAGACGCGCTCCTGCTTCATGGTGTCGCGCTCGCGCACGGTCACCGCGTTGTCGTCGAGGGTGTCGAAGTCGACGGTGACGCAGAACGGCGTACCGATCTCGTCCTGGCGACGGTAGCGGCGGCCGATGGCGCCCGCGTCGTCGAACTCGATGTTCCAGTACTTGCGCAGGTCGGCGGCGAGGCCCTTGGCCTTCGGCGACAGCTGCGCGTTGCGGGACAGCGGCAGGACGGCGACCTTGACCGGGGCCAGGCGCGGGTCGAGGCGCATCACGGTGCGCTTCTCCATGACGCCCTTGGCGTTGGGAGCCTCGTCCTCGTTGTACGCGTCGAGCATGAAGGCGAGCATGGCGCGGTTGACACCGGCCGCCGGCTCGATGACGTACGGGGTGTACTTCTCCTTGGTCTCCTGGTCGAAGTACACGAGCTCCGAGCCGGAGGCGGCCGAGTGGGCCTTGAGGTCGAAGTCGGTGCGGTTGGCCACGCCTTCGAGCTCGGAGAACTCATTGCCACCGAAGTTGAAGCGGTACTCGATGTCGGCGGTGCGCTTCGAGTAGTGGGACAGCTTCTCCTTCGGGTGGTCGTACCAGCGGATGTTCTCCTCGCGGATGCCGAGGTCGCGGTACCAGTTCCACCGCTCCTGCATCCAGTACTCCTGCCACTGCTCGTCCTCGCCCGGCTTGACGAAGAATTCCATCTCCATCTGCTCGAACTCGCGGGTGCGGAAGATGAAGTTGCCGGGCGTGATCTCGTTGCGGAAGGACTTGCCCACCTGCGCGATGCCGAAGGGGGGCTTCTTGCGCGAGGTGGTCATCACGTGGGCGAAGTTGGTGAAGATGCCCTGGGCGGTCTCGGGGCGCAGGTACGCCTTGGAGCCGGTGTCCTGGGTCGGGCCGAGGTGGGTCTCCAGCATGCCGGAGAACTGCTTGGGCTCGGTGAACTGGCCCTTCACGCCGCAGTTGGGGCAGTTGATGTCCGCGAGACCGTTGGCGGGCACACGGCCGTGCTTGGCCTCGTACGCCTCTTCCAGGTGGTCGGCGCGGTGGCGCTTGTGACAGGAGGTGCACTCGGTCAGCGGGTCCGAGAAGGTGCCGACGTGGCCGGAGGCCACCCAGACCTCGGGGGCCAGGATCACGGACGAGTCGAGGCCGACGATGTCCTCACGCCCGGTGACCATCGCCTTCCACCACTGGCGCTTGATGTTCTCCTTGAGCTCGACACCGAGCGGACCGTAATCCCAGGCAGCCCGAGAGCCGCCGTAGATGTCACTGCACGGGAAAACGAAGCCACGGCGCTTGCTCAGGCTGACGATGGTTTCGATCTTGTCGGCGGCCACGGTGCTCTCTTCATTTACGAGGACGAACGGCGAAGCCTCAAGGTTACCGGCGCCCGCACCCCCCCTTTCAAATCGGGACCCCCCTCCCCAGGCCCTGCACACCCCTCCCACCAGGGTTTTTGACAATCGTTTCCATCTTTGATGAAAATGGATGTCATGAACGTACGACGACGCCTCATACCGACCGCCGCCCTCGCCGGAGCCGTGGCCCTCGCCGCCACGGCCCTCACCGCCTGCTCGGGCACGGCCGGAGCTGCCGGAGCCAAGGACGGCAAGCTCGACGTGATGGCGTCGTTCTATCCGATGCAGTTCCTCGCCGAGCAGATCGGCAAGGACCACGTGAAGGTCGACACCCTCACCAAGCCCGGGGTCGAGCCGCACGACCTGGAGATCACCCCGAAGCAGACCGCGCAGCTCGGCGAGGCCGATGTCGTCCTCTACCTCAAGACGCTGCAGCCCGCCGTCGACAAGGCCGTCGCCCAGTCCGGCGTGAAGAACATCGTCGACGCCGCCACCCTCACCAAGCTCGAGGTGCACGGCACCTCCGGCCACGACCACGGCGCCGAAGAGGGCCGGCCCTCCGAGGGTGCAGCCGACGGCCACGACCACAGCCACGGCGAAGCCGGCGAGGACCCGCACGTCTGGCTCGACCCGTTCAAGTACGCGGAGATCGCCAAGGGCGTCGGCGCGGCCCTGGAGAAGTCCGACCCCGACCACGCGGCGGACTACAAGAAGAACACCGACGAGCTCGTCGCCAAACTGGGCGCGCTGGACACCGAGTTCAAGGACGGCCTGAAGAACACGGCCTCCAAGACCTTCATCACCACCCACTCCGCCTTCGGCTACCTCTCCGAGCGTTACGGCCTCGACCAGGAGGGCATCTCCGGCGTCGACCCCGAGTCCGAGCCCAGCCCGGCCCGGATGAAGGAGCTGCAGACCCTCGCGAAGCAGGACAATGTGTCGACGGTGTTCTTCGAGACCCTGGCCAGCGACAAGACGGCCAAGACCCTCGCGGCGGACACCGGCCTGAAGACCGACGTCCTGGATCCCCTGGAGGGAATCACGGACAAGTCCCAGGGCGCTGACTACTTCGAGGTCATGCGGGCCAACCTGAAGAACCTCCAGAAGGCACTCGGCAGCAAGTAATGGCAACAGCAGTAGCGGCATCGGAGGCGCGAGCCATGGAGTCCAAGCCCACCCAGGCCCTGGACCAGCCCGTCATATCCCTGCGCGGGGCCACGGCCTCGCTCGGCTCGCGCCCCGTGCTGCGCGGCATCGACCTCACCGTCCGCAGCGGTGAGGTCGTCGCCCTGCTCGGCGCCAACGGCTCCGGCAAGTCCACGGCCGTCCGCGCCGTGGTCGGCCAGGTCCCGCTGAGCGACGGCGCCCTGTCCCTCTTCGGCACCGACTTCAAGCGCTTCCGTGACTGGTCGCGCATCGGGTACGTGCCCCAGCGCACCACCGCCGCCAGCGGGGTCCCCGCCACCGTCCGCGAGGTCGTCTCCGCCGGCCGGCTCGCCCGCACCCGTTTCGGGTTCCTGCGCAAGGCCGACAAGGTCGCCGTGGAGCGCGCGCTGGACCTGGTCGACATGAGCTCCCACGCCGACGCCTCCGTCAACGCCCTCTCCGGCGGTCAGCACCAGCGGGTGCTCATCGCCCGTGCGCTCGCCGGCGAACCCGAGCTGCTGATCATGGACGAGCCGATGGCCGGCGTGGACCTGGCCAACCAGGAGGTCCTGGCGAACGCCCTGCGCAGCCAGGTCGCCGCCGGCACCACCGTGCTGCTGGTCCTGCACGAGCTGGGCCCGCTGGAGCCGCTCATCGACCGCGCCGTCGTCCTGCGCGACGGCTGCGTCACGCACGACGGCCCGCCCCCGGAGGCCCTGGGCCAGCACGCGCTGCCGGGCCACGACCACGTACACCCCCACTCCGCGCACGACGCCGAGCCCCTCCGGACGGGACTGCTGAGCTGATGGACCTCCTCGACTACGCCTTCATGCAGCGGGCCCTCATCGCCGCCGCCCTCGTCGGCATCACGGCCCCCGCGATCGGCACGTACCTCGTGCAGCGCCGCCAGGCCGTCATGGGCGACGGCATCGGGCACGTGGCGATGACCGGTGTCGCGCTCGGCTTCCTGCTCAACACAAGCCCGATCTGGATGGCCACCCTGGTCGCGGTCGTCGGCGCGGTCGGCATGGAGCTGATCCGCTCCCGCGGCAAGACCAGCGGGGACATCGCACTGGCCATGCTCTTCTACGGTGGCCTGGCCGGCGGCGTCATGATCATCAACCTGGCTCCGGGCGGCTCGACGGCCAACCTGACCAGCTACCTCTTCGGCTCCATCACCACGGTCTCGGCCGAGGACATCACCGCGGTCGTGGTCCTCGCCCTGTTCGTCGTCGCCGTCACCCTGGGTCTGCGCCGACAGCTGTTCGCGGTCTGCCAGGACGAGGAGTTCGCCCGGGTCACCGGCCTGCCGGTGCGCTTCCTGAACCTGCTGATGGCCGTCACTGCGGCCGTCACCGTCACCGTCGCGATGCGCATCGTCGGCCTGCTGCTGGTCAGCGCCATGATGGTGATCCCGGTCGCGGCCGCCCAGCGCGTCACCCGCGGGTTCACCGCCACGCTGACGGTGGCCATGGTGATCGGCGTGCTGGTCTCGCTGTCCGGCACGGCCGCCACCTACTACATCGACGCACCGTCCGGCGGCACGATCGTGCTGCTCGCCATCGCCGTCTTCATGGTGATGACGGCGGTGTCCACCCCGCTGGCCCGGCGCCGGGCCGGCGCCGCCCGCGCCGCCGAAGAAGTCTGTACGCGGGACGACGTAAAGGTCTGAAGACCTCGGGTGGTCGGCCGCCTGGCACAATGGGCCGCAGCCGAGACGAGGAGGAACCGGTGGCGACTGCGCCTGGCGAGATGAATACCGCGCCAGTACGAGGACGATCCACCCGGCAGCGGGCCGCCGTGGCGGCTGCGCTGGACGAGGTGGACGAGTTCCGCAGCGCCCAGGAACTCCACGACATGCTCAAGCACCGTGGCGATTCCGTGGGCCTGACCACCGTCTACCGCACCCTGCAGTCCCTCGCGGACGCCGGCGAGGTCGACGTGCTGCGCACCAGTGACGGCGAGTCCGTCTACCGGCGCTGCTCCACCGGGGACCACCACCACCACCTGGTCTGCCGCAAGTGCGGCAAGGCCGTCGAGGTGGAGGGCCCCGCGGTGGAGAAGTGGGCGGAAACCATCGCCGCGGAGCACGGCTTCGTCAACGTCGCCCACACGGTGGAGATCTTCGGCACCTGCTCGGACTGCGCGGCGGCCGCGGCCTAGGGCCTGCGCAGGTTCCGGTCGAGGATCCCGCGCAGGCCCCTCGACGTCGGCGGGGTCCTGGGCTCCCCGCTTCGGCAGCACCGCGAGGGAGATCGCGCGCGGGCCCGCCCCCGTCAGCCGGGCACGGGCCCGGAAGGCCCCCTGGAGATCCGGAGCGTAGGCGACGCTCAGGCCGAGGTACCCGGCTCCCCCTGGTTCGGGACGGCCCCGCCGAAGCGGCGGTCGCGCTGGGCGTACTCGTAGCAGGCCTGCCAGAGGTTGCGGCGGTCGAAGTCGGGCCACAGGACGTCCTGGAACACCATCTCGGCGTACGCGCTCTGCCAGAGCAGGTAGTTGGAAGTGCGCTGCTCGCCGCTCGGGCGCAGGAAGAGGTCCACGTCCGGCATGTCCGGGTAGTACATGTACTTCGCGAAGGTCTTCTCGTTGACCTTCGACGGGTCCAGCTTCCCCGCCGCCACATCGCGCGCGATGGCCTGCGCCGCGTCCGCGATCTCGGCGCGGCCGCCGTAGTTGACGCAGAAGTAGAGGGTCATCGCGTCGTTGTCGACGGTCTGCTCCTGCGCGACCTGGAGCTCCTGGACGACCGACTTCCACATCTTCGGCATGCGGCCGACCCAGCGGATGCGGATGCCCAGCTCGTTCATCTCGTCGCGGCGGCGCCGGATGACGTCGCGGTTGAAGTTCATGAGGAAGCGCACCTCGTCGGGCGAGCGCTTCCAGTTCTCCGTCGAGAAGGCGTACAGGGAGAGGTTCTTGACGCCCATCTCCAGGCAGCCCTTGAGCACGTCGAGTACGACACCCTCGCCCACCTTGTGGCCCTCGGTGCGCGGCAGCCCGCGCTCCTTGGCCCAGCGGCCGTTGCCGTCCATGACGACCGCGACGTGGTTGGGGATGAGGTCGCCGGGGATCTTCGGCGGACGCTCACCGGAGGGGTGCGGCTCGGGAACCTTGTACTCGCGGCGAGAGCGTCCCAGAATCCCGCGTCGTGCCATGTGCCCAGCTCCTATTTCTCGACGTATCGAAGGGAGCGTAGCCCGCGCTCCAGATGCCAGTGCAAGTAGGCGGAGACCAGCCCGCTGCCCTCCCGCACGTGACGCGCCTCGCACGCGTCGGCATGTCCCCAGTCGCCCGTCAGCAGCGCGCTGAGCAGGGCGATGGCCTCCGACGAGGGTACGACGCTGCCGGGGACGCGGCAGTCGCCGCATATGACCCCGCCCGCGGCGACGGAGAAGTGCCGGTTGGGGCCGTGGAGTCCGCACTTCGCGCAGTCGTCGAAGCTGGGCGCGTAGCCGTTGACGGCGAGGGAGCGCAGCAGGAAGGCGTCGAGGATGAGGTTGGGGGCGTGTTCGCCGCGCGAGAGGGTGCGCAGGGCGCCGACGAGCAGCAGGTACTGCTGTACGGCGGGCTCGCCCTCGTGGTCGGTGAACCGCTCGGCGGTCTCCAGCATCGCGGTGCCGGCGGTGTAGCGGGCGTAGTCGGTGACGATGCCGTTGCCGTACGGGGCGATGATCTGGGTCTGCGTGCAGAGCGGCAGGCTGCGGCCGATCAGTTCGCCGCTGCGCGAGAAGAACTGCACGTCGGCGTGGGAGAAAGGTTCCAGCCCGGCGCCGAACTTGGACTTGGTGCGCCGGACGCCGCGGGCGACGGCCCGGACCCGGCCGTGGCCCCGGGTCAGGAGCGTGATGATGCGGTCCGCCTCACCCAGCTTCTGGGTGCGCAGCACGATGCCGTCGTCGCGGAACAGACTCATGGACCCCATTGTCCTGTACCCCACCGACAGGACGGACTCCCCGAACGGACTCCCGAAACGGACTCCCCGAACGGCAGCGTCCCCCGCCGGGCACGAGGCCCGGCGGGGGACACCCCTTGGGAGGATCAGGCGGTCGGCGCCGGAGCGGGCTCGCCCTCGCCCGACTGGGCCGGAATGGCTGCCTTGGGCTCGTCGTCCGCCGTCGCGGCTACGGCCGCCGGGGCGTCGGCCTTCGCGGCTTCGGCCGCCGGGGCTTCTACCTCCGGGGCTTCCGCCTGCGGGGCGTCGGCCTGCGGGGCATCGGCCGGGGCGTCGTGCACACCGTCCTTGCCCAGACCGTTGAAGATCAGGTTCAGGACGATCGCGGCCGTGGCACCGAGCGTCACACCGCTGTTGAGGAGCGAGGAGAGGTCCGCGTCCATGTGGTCCTTGAAGAGGACCGGGACGGTGGCGGGGAGCAGCGCGAAGGCCAGGGAGACACCCACGACGAGCGCGTTCTTCTCCTCCTTGAGGTCGACCTTGGCCAGGGTCTGGATGCCCGCCAGGGCCACCATCGCGAACATCACGGTCGCGGCGCCGCCGAGCACACCGTGCGGAACCGCGGCGACGATCGCGGCGGCCTTGGGGATCAGGCCGAGCACGATCATGAAGACGCCCGCGGCGACCACGACGAAGCGGCTCTTGACCTTGGTCATGCGGACCAGGCCGACGTTCTCGGCGAAGGCCACGTACGGGAAGGAGTTCAGGACACCGCCGAGGGCGGTCGCCGCTCCGTCGGCACGCAGCGCACGGGCCACGGTCTCGCTGTCGATGTCCTTGCCGACGATGTCACCGACGGCGTAGGTGTCACCGGTGGTCTCGACCATGGTGATCAGCATGACGATGAGCATCAGCACGATCGGGAACCACTCGAACTTCGGCGCCCCGTAGTAGAACGGGGTGGTGATGCCGATCCAGTCCGAGTTGCTCACGTCACCGAACTTGGCGTCGCCGAGCAGGAAGGCGACGGCGGTGCCGCCGACGAGGCCCAGCAGGATGGAGATGCTGTTGAGGAAGGGCCTGCCGAGCTTCATCAGGACGAGGATGAAGAGCATCGTGCCGCCGGCGTAGGCGAAGTGCTTCGGGTCACCGAAGTCGGGGCTGCCGAGGCCGCCCGCCGCGTCGTTGAGGCCGACCGGGATCAGCACGATGCCGAGGACGGTGATCACCGTGCCGGTGACGACCGGCGGGAAGAGCCGCATGATCGTGCGGAAGGCCTTGGGGGGCAGCCAGGCGAAGGCGAAGGTGGCGATACCGGCCGTGATGACCGCGCCGTAGATGACGAGCAGACCCGCCGTCCCGCCGCCCGCTCCGAGACCGATGGCGATCATCGGGGACACGGCAGTGAAGGTGACGCCCTGGATCAGGGGCAGCCGCGCACCGATCCTGCCGATGCCCCACGCCTGGATGATCGAGGCGATACCGCAAGTGAAGAGGTCGGCATTGATCAGGTAGACCAGCTGCTCGGTGGTGAGCCCGAGGGCGCCACCGACGATGATCGGAACGATCACCGCACCGGCGTAGAACGCGAGTACGTGCTGGAAGCCGTACAGCGCGAGCTTGGGGAGGGGGAGCACCTCGTCGACCGGGTGCGTGCTCTGCTTTCCGGTGGCGGAAAGCGGTGCGGCGACACGTGCCATCTCTGCCTTGCCCTTCAATGAGGTAGGTAACTGAGAGGAAGCGATAGGAAGCTGGTTGCCCCTGGCCGGAGTGGGTCGTTAGCCCGTTGATCCGTCGGGGTTGTCGTTGCGTCCACGTGAATCGAAGCTCCGCGGTGTTACCGGCGGCGTCTCCTCGTGTGACCGGAATTGAACGCCTGTGGGGCCGCTCACAGATATCGTCGACTTCTACAAAATGTTGACCACTCGGCGTGCAGGATCTGGAGATTTCTCCAGTGGCGGAGACCCCCGGTGTCGACTATGGCCAACGCTTCGCGAAATCAGCCCTTCCTGCTGCGCTAACGCGAAGGCCGTACGCGGTGACGTGCGGGTTAACACTCCGCAGGCCGTTCGGCCACGCAAAGAAGAAGGCTCCGCTCCGTCCGTCCACCTGGTGGAAACACCCCGTACGGATGGCGCGCCTCCGCGGTTCACAACACGCGTAAGGATCTCCGAATCGGGGGCGCGAGGCCCGATCGTTATCTCAGATTGTGCCGTTTTCGCCCACCCCGTGAGACGCCGGCGTGTCCGAAACCGCCAGCGCGGCCGAAACGATCGCCTGCGCCGCCGTCGCCGCGGCGAGCACCGGATCCGTCCGACGGTGGGCGCGGCCCAGCATGAAGGCGCCTTCCAGCAGCGCAATCACCGAACCCGCCGTCTCGTGCGCGGCTCCGATGCCGTGGCCGGCGTAGTACGCGGCCAGCGCGTCGGTCCAGGAAGTGAAGATCTCGGAGGTGGCCCGGCGCAGCCCCTCGTGGGTGCTCGCCACCTCCAGCGCGACCGTGGCGACGGGGCAGGGATCGGCGAAGTCCAGCTCCTCCAGCGTCGCGGCCGCACCCGTGAAGGCCTCCCGCGTCGCCAGGACGGGGTCGTGGGCATGGGCCGTGCCCGGCCCGAAGAGGTCGCCGATCAGCTCCAGATAGGTCGCACCGGAACTGCGCAGGACCTCCTCCCCCAGCTGCGCCTTGCCGCCCGGGAAGAAGTGGTAGGCGGACCCGTAGGGCGCCTGCGCCGTCGCCACGATCTGCTTCATGCCCGTGGCCGCGTATCCCTGGCGGCGGAAGAGTTCGGTCGCCGCGCTCAGGATGCGTGCTCTCGTATCGCCTGTCGTCGTCATCGGGGCTAGCATCTCACTAGATCGGTCTATCTAGTGAAACCGACAGGGGGAACCGCATGCTCGCCATCGCGCTCAGCTCCGGCACCATCGAGTACACCGACACCGACAGCCCCGATCGCACCAGTCCCGGCCCCGGGGCGGCGGAGGGAACCACCCGCGAGACGCTCGTCCTCGTCCCCGGCCTCGGCTTCGACGCGTCCGTCTGGCAGCCCGTCGTCGCCGAACTGCGCTCCGACTTCCGCGTCCTCGTCCCGGTCCTCCCCATCGGCGGCCACCGCCTCCCCATGAACCCGGGCGCCGACCTCTCCGCCCACGGGGTCGCGGCCCTCCTCGCCGAGTTCCTCGAGCGCCTCGACCTGCACGGCGTCACCCTCGTCCAGAACGACGCCGGCATCGCCCAACTCCTCGTGGGCGTGAACGACGAGCGGATCGCACGCCTCGTCCTCGCCTCCTGCGAGGCCCTCGACAACTACCCGCCGGGCCTCCAGGGCAAGGCCCTGCACACCGCGAGCAGGATCCCCGGAGCGCTCCACCTGCTCCTGCGGTCCTTCCGCTCGCCCTTCCTCGCCGGGATGCGGACCTCCCTCGGCGGCATGGCCAAGCGGCCGATCCCGCACGATCTGGTCCTGCGCTGGTACGGCCCCCTGCTCACCGACCCGGCCATCCGCCGCGACCTCGACGCGTTCCTGCGCAGCACCCGCAAGGACACCTACCTCCGGGCCGCCGATCGGCTGCGCTCCTTCGACCGCCCGGCCCTCGTCCTCTGGGGTGCGGAGGACCGGATGATGCCGCCGCGGACCGGTCGCCGGCTCGCCGAACTGCTGCCGTACGGCCGGTACGAGGAGGTCCCGGACGCCCGGACGCTGATCCCCTTCGACAACCCCCAGGGGCTGTCCCTCGCCCTGCGCCGCTTCATCGCGGCGCACCCCGCCCCGGTGGCCCGGGGCGCCGTCTGAGGCCCGTACGGGCCCGTACGAGACCTCGTGCGGGCCCGTACGGGCCCGGTCCGGGCCGCTGCGGCTACACGGCTACGGCGCCCGGACCGCCGACAGCAGCCGCGCGACCTCGTCCGCGTCGATGCGCAGCGCCGAGCCCACGGTCGCCAGCACCTCGCGTTCCGCGGGGATGTACGGGCCGTCCGCCAGGGCGACGCGCGCCCCCTGCAGCAGGATCGATTCGCGGCCCGGGCCGGCCAGGTGCGGGGCCAGCGGCTCCAGGGCCTCGTGCAGCTCGATCGAGAGCGCGGCGCCGTAGCAGTCGGGGCCGTCGTAGAGCCCGAGCCGTCCCTCTTCGGCGGCCAGCCCGTCGACGAGGGACTCCAGCTGCTCCTCGGTGCAGTCCTGGAACCCGGCGGACCGTACGGCGCCCACGGCGGCCTCCAGCGCACTGCGCGAGGCCGTCCCGCCGGCAGCCAGCACGGCCAGGGTCACGGTGTGCACGGCGTCGCGCAGCAGCGTGGAGAAGCGGGTGGTGGTGAGGTGGTCCAGGACCTCGGTGCCGAAGCGCTCGCGGCAGCCCTGGCACTCGACGACGGGGCCCGCCTGCCCGCGGGGCAGCAGCGGCACGCCGAGGACGGTGAAGCGGCGGCGTCCCGTGCGCCGACGGTAGTTGCGGTCGCCACCGCAGTCGGGGCAGAAGAACTCCCCGTCACCCACGGTGCTCCAGGTGGTGCGGATACCCCAGACCGTCAGCTTCCGGCCGTCCCCACCCCGAACTGGCAGCACGTCGCACCTCCGTAACCTTCCGGCAACATCGCCGGGTTGGCGTGATGTTAGCCACATCGGTGAGGATGCGTCAGTCGTGTGACAAGACAACATCGTCCGGCCGCCGTACTTGGCCGATCTGCGCCCCTGCCCCCATCCGGCCCCGCACCCGGCCCCACCTGCGCGCCCGTCGCCCACGGCCGCCCCCCGGCTTCCCTGGGCTCGGCCGCATGAACGAGAAGTCCTGTCTGGTGACCGGCGCCGCGAGCGGCATCGGCCGGGGCTGACCAAGCACCTGGCGGTGGAGTGGGCGGCGCGGGGGATCCGCGTCAACGCGGTGGCCCCCGGGACCATCCGTACGGAGCGGGTGCTCGCGCCGACGGACGAGCCGGGCGGGCCGGAGTACCTGGCCCGCTGAAGCCCGGGAACGGCGGAACCCCGCCCTCCCGAAGGGGAGGAGCGGGGTTCCGTTGCGTACGGGTCAGCGGCCCGCGCGGTTGACGGCGGAGATGACCGCCTTCAGGGAGGCGCGGGTGGTGTTCGCGTCGATGCCGATGCCCCACAGGACGCGGCCGTCGATCGCGCACTCGATGTACGAGGCGGCGACGGCGGAGGCGCCCTCGCTCATCGTGTGCTCGGTGTAGTCCAGCAGGCGGGCGTCGATGCCGATGCCGGCCAGTGCGTCGAAGAAGGCCGAGATCGGGCCGTTGCCGGTGCCGTCCAGCACGGTCTCCGCGCCGTCCACGACCGCCTCGACGGTCAGCGTGTCGGTGCCGTCCTTGTCGGTGGTGGTCTGGCCGGAACGCAGCTGGATGCGGCCCCAGGGGTTCTCGGGGTTGGGCAGGTACTCGTCCTGGAAGACGTTCCAGATCGCGGTCGGGGTGACTTCGCCGCCCTCGGAGTCGGTCTTGGCCTGGATGATCCGCGAGAACTCGATCTGCATGCGGCGCGGCAGGTCCAGCTTGTGGTCGTTCTTCAGGACGTACGCGATGCCGCCCTTGCCGGACTGCGAGTTGACCCGGATGACCGCCTCGTAGGAGCGGCCGACGTCCTTCGGGTCGATGGGCAGGTACGGGACCGCCCACTCGATGTCGTCGACGGTCTTGCCCTGGGCGGCCGCGTCGGCCTCCATGGCGTCGAAGCCCTTCTTGATGGCGTCCTGGTGGGAGCCGGAGAAGGCGGTGTAGACGAGGTCGCCCGCGTAGGGGTGGCGCGGGTGGACTTCCATCTGGTTGCAGTACTCGCTGGTGCGACGGATCTCGTCGATCTGCGAGAAGTCGATCTGCGGGTCGATGCCCTGCGAGAACAGGTTCATGCCCAGCGTGATCAGGTCGACGTTGCCCGTGCGCTCGCCCTGCCCGAACAGGCAGCCCTCGATGCGGTCGGCGCCGGCCATCAGGGCCAGCTCGGCGGCCGCCACGGCGGTGCCGCGGTCGTTGTGCGGGTGCACGGAGATGCAGATGTGCTCGCGGCGGGTCAGGTTGCGGGCCATCCACTCGAAGCGGTCCGCGTGGGTGGAGGGCGTCGAGCGCTCCACGGTGGCGGGCAGGTTCAGGATGATCTCGCGGCCTTCGGACGGCTGCCACACGTCGCAGACGGCCTCGCAGACCTCCAGGGCGAAGTCCAGCTCGGTGTCGGTGAAGATCTCCGGGCTGTACTGGTAGCCGAAGACGGTGTCGGCGCCCAGCAGCTTGTCGGCGTACTCCATGACCAGGCGGGTGCCGTCGACGGCGATCTGCTTGATCTGCTCCTTGGAGCCGCGGAAGACGACCCGGCGGAAGGTGGGCGCGGTCGCGTTGTACAGGTGCACGGTGGCGCGCTTGGCGCCGACCAGCGACTCCACGGTCCGCTCGATCAGGTCCTCGCGGGCCTGGGTCAGTACGGAGATGGTCACGTCGTCCGGGATCGCGCCCTCTTCGATGATGGAGCGCACGAAGTTGAAGTCGGTCTCACCGGAGGACGGGAAGCCGACCTCGATCTCCTTGTAGCCCATGCGCACCAGCAGGTCGAACATCTCGCGCTTGCGGGCGGGGGTCATCGGGTCGATCAGCGACTGGTTGCCGTCGCGCAGGTCCGTGGAGAGCCAGCGGGGCGCCTTGGTGACGCGGGCCTCGGGCCAGGTGCGGTCGGGGATGTCCACCTGCTCGTACGAGCCGTACTTGTGGATGGGCATCCCGGAGGGCTTCTGGGTGTGGGTCGCGTTCGTGATGGGCGTGGGGCGACCGACAAAAGTGTGCTGGCTCATGACGTAGGGCTCCTCGCGTGTCCGCGTGTAGTTCGCTGGGACGGCCGACGGACGGTCGCAAAACCGCAACACCAAACTCCGCGGGGAGGGGGTCGGCCTACGACTACAGGCCCTCGCCGCGGCAGCTAAGGAGGAGCAGCCCGAAACGCATGATGGGCCGAGCCTAACCGAGCCGCCCCGTAATGCGGGACCTGTTTCAGTATGCAAGACCCGCAGGTCCGTTTTGCACCCTTTGTGAGCTAAGCCTCTTTACCTGCTGCCCACCCGCCCCGATGTCCGGTTGATCCGTCAATGCGCCGCGAGCATGTTCAGACGACCGAATGAATCATGGTCGCCGCTAGTGACACGGCTGTCACGCACTGCCACATTGCCGGGCATGGATGCCTTCTTCGCTCGCCGTCACCCCGTCTTCTGCACCGTGGTGCCGCCGCACCTCCTGGACAAGATCGCCCGGTCCGAGGACCCCGCCCGGGCCGCCGCCGCGCGGCGGACCCTCGAGCTGGACGCCTCCCACCGGGTCCGGCGGCTGATGGCGGTGCTCCCGCCCGCCGTGGAGACACCGTCCGAGACCCCCGCGCGGACCATCTACGACGCACAGCACCAGACCCGGCTGCCCGGCAAGAAGGTGCGCGGCGAGGGTGAGGACGCCGGCCAGGACGCCAGCGTCAACCGTGCCTACGCCGGGCTCGGGGCCACCTTCGAGCTCTTCCTCAAGGGCTTCGGCCGCCACTCCATCGACGACGCCGGCCTGCCTCTGAACGCCAGCGTCCACTACGACCGGCTGTACAACAACGCCTTCTGGGACGGCAGCCAGATGGTGTTCGGCGACGGAGACGGGGACCTCTTCCTCGACTTCACCGTGTCCGTGGACGTCATCGGGCACGAGCTGGCCCACGGCGTCACCCAGCACACCGCCGACCTGGAGTACTACGGCCAGTCCGGCGCGCTCAACGAGTCCATGTCCGACGTCTTCGGCTCCCTCATCAAGCAGTACTCGCTGGACCAGACCGCCGAGGACGCCGACTGGCTGATCGGCGCCGGACTCCTCGGTCCCTCCGTGGACAGCGGCTTCGCCCTGCGGTCGATGAAGGCGCCCGGGACGGCGTACGAGGACGACGAGCTCGGCAAGGACCCGCAGCCCGCGACCATGGACGACTACGTCCGCACCTCCCGCGACAACGGCGGCGTGCACATCAATTCCGGCATCCCCAACCACGCCTTCTACCTCGTCGCCACCGAGCTCGGCGGCAAGGCCTGGGAGCGGGCCGGACGGATCTGGTACGACACCCTGACCGGCGGGGAGCTGGGCCCCAAGGCGGACTTCGCCCGCTTCGCCGCCCTGTCGACCGCCGCCGCCGTCACCCGGTACGGCGACGGCGGCGCGGAACACCAGGCGCTGCAGAAGGCGTGGTCGACGGTCGGCCTGGGGTAGCAGGCGTGGGGTAGAGGCCGCGGGGTAGAAGGGCGGTCATGCGGATTCAGGTGGTGCGGACGGGCGGCTTCGCGGGGATCGAGCGGCGGGGCGAGGTGGACACCTCGGACCTGCCCGACGAGGCCGAGTGGCAGGCGCTGGCGCAGCTGGCCCTGCGGCCCGGCCCGCCGGGCGATCCGGCGGAACGGATCCGGGACGGCTTCTCGTACCGGATCACGGTGGACGGGCGGACGGTGCTCTGCCAGGACCCGAACCTGTCCGACGCGCAACGCACGCTGATCTCCCGCGTCCTTAAAGAAGGTGCCTGACCAGGACCCCTTTTGCTTGGATGGCCGGATGATCACGCCTACCGACCGCCTGCCCGAGCTCGAGCGCTACTACGACGCGGCGCCCCGGGCGGGCGGGGCGCGGGCCGAGGACTTCGGCCCGCTGACCCTGTTCGTCCAAGAGAGCGACGGCTGGCCCTACTACGCGCGGCCCGCCCTCGGCGCCGCCTCGGCCGATGGCGTCACCGTCGCCGACGTGGAGCAGGTACTGGCCCGGCAGCGGGAGCTGAAGGTCCCCGAGGCCTTCGAGTGGGTGGCCGAAACCACCCCCTCGCTGCGGGCCGCCGCGGAGGCCGCGGGGCTGAGCGTGCACGCGCATCCGCTGATGGTGCTCGACCCCTCGGCGGCACGGCTCCCCGCGCATCCGGACGTACGCGTACTCGGCGCGGCCGACCCGCTGCTGCGCCCGGCCGTGACGGTGCCGATGCTGGCCTTCGCCGCTCCCGGTACGGCGGTGGGCGAAGCGGGCCCGGCGGAGCTCGCGGTGGCGGAGCAGGACCCGGCCTCCGAGGGCCGCCGCATCCGGGTGGCGGGGATGATCGAGTCGGGCCGTACCGCCCTGGCGGCGGCCGTGCGCGACGGCGTGGTCCTGTGCTCCGGCCAGTACGTCCCGGTCGGCGACGCCGCCGAGGTGGTCGGTGTCGGCACCCTCCCCTCGGCCCGCCGCCAGGGTCTGGCCCTCGCGGTGACGGCGGCCCTGGTCGCCGACGCCCTGGCCCGCGGAGCCCGCACGGTCTTCCTCTCGGCGGGCGACGAGGACGTGGCCCGCCTCTACGCCCGCCTCGGCTTCCGCTCCGTGGGCACGGCCCTGATCGCCGACCGGCCGCTGTGATCCGCCGGGCGCGCTGACGGGCCGGGGTTGGGGTTGGGGTTGGGGTTGGGGTTGGGGCCGGGGGCGGGGGCGGGGGCGGCCCGCGCAATTCTGACCCGGTTTTTTTGCGGGAACGGCAAGGACGCTTGGCCGCCGCGGAGGTCCGGGCGGAGCATCGGAGGCACGGGGACCGGTATCCGTACCAGTCCCCGTAGCCGTCCCCGTACCGACCGGAAAGAGTCCGCCATGGCGCACGAGCGCGACCACGCCCCCCACTCCCCCGACACCGAGACCGAGACCGGCTTCGCGGGCGAGGAGTTCTGGGACTCCCGCTACCGCGAGAGCGAGCGGATCTGGAGCGGGGACGCCAACGCCGTGCTGGCCCGGGAGGCCGCCCCGCTCGCTCCCGGCCGGGCCCTGGACCTCGGCTGCGGAGAAGGCGGCGACGCCGTGTGGCTCGCGCGGCAGGGCTGGTACGTCACCGGGACGGACATCTCCGGGGTCGCCCTGGAGCGGGCGGCGGTCCACGCCGCCGACGCCGGGGTCGCGGACCGCACCGCGTGGGAGCGGCACGACCTCGCGGAGTCCTTCCCGGCCGGAGAGTACGACCTGGTCTCCGCCTGCTTCCTGCACACCTTCGGGGAGTTCCCGCGGGAGCGGATCCTGCGCCGGGCCGCCGCGGCCGTGGCCCCCGGCGGGGTCCTGCTCGTCGTCGGGCACGCGGGCTGGGCGTCCTGGCAGGAGGACCGCCCGGAGGTGGACTTCCCGACCCCGGACGAGGTCATCGCCCAGCTGGAACTGGAGGCCGGCGCCTGGGAGGTCCTGCTGGCGGAGGAACACGTACGGGTCCAGAACCAGCCTGACGGCCGGCCCGGGACCCGTACGGACAACGCGGTGAAGGTGCGGCGGCTCCCTTAGGAGCCCGCCCCTGGAAGCCCGCCCCTAGTAGCCCGCCCCTAGAAGCCCAGCTTGCGGAGCTGCTTGGGGTCGCGCTGCCAGTCCTTGGCGACCTTCACGTGCAGGTCGAGGAAGACCGGGGTGCCGAGCAGCGCCTCGATGTGCTTGCGCGACTTCATCCCGACCTCCTTCAGGCGGGCGCCCTTCGGGCCGATGATGATGCCCTTCTGGCTCGGCCGCTCGATGTAGAGGTTGGCGTGGATGTCCAGCAGCGGACGGTCCGCCGGGCGGTTCTCCCGGGGGATCATCTCCTCGACGACCACGGCGATGGAGTGCGGGAGCTCGTCCCGTACGCCTTCCAGCGCGGCCTCGCGGATCAGCTCCGCGACCATCACCATCTCGGGCTCGTCGGTGAGGTCGCCCTCCGGGTACAGCGGCGGGCTCTTCGGCAGCATCGGCGCGATCAGGTCGGCCAGCAGCTGGACCTGGGTGTCGCCGACCGCCGAGACCGGGACGATCTCGGCCCACTCGAAGCCCAGCTCCTCCGCGAGCTGGTGCACGGCGATGAGCTGCTCGCCCACCACCTTGGACTCGACGAGGTCGGTCTTGGTGATGATGGCGATCTTGGGGGTCTTCTTGATCCCCGCGAGCTCCTTGACGATGAACTTGTCACCGGGGCCGAGCTTCTGGTCCGCGGGCAGGCAGAAGCCGATCACGTCGACCTCGGACCAGGTCGCGCGCACCACGTCGTTCAGCCGCTCGCCGAGCAGCGTGCGCGGCTTGTGGAGGCCGGGCGTGTCGACCAGGACGAGCTGGGCGTCGGGGCGGTGCACGATGCCGCGGACCGTGTGGCGGGTGGTCTGCGGCCGGTTGGAGGTGATCGCGACCTTGGTACCCACGAGCGCGTTGGTCAGGGTCGACTTCCCCGCGTTGGGACGGCCGACGAAGCATGCGAAGCCCGCACGGTGCGGGCTGGTGGTCTCGGGGGAACGATCGCTCATACGGGCCATTCTCCCCGATGCGGCTCCCAGCGCCGACCAGGCCGCCGCCACGAGGGCGAGAGCGGCCGCGAGCAGGCCGTTCAGGGCGGGGTGCGCGGCGTGTCCGGCGGTGGCCCGGGCGGCCGCCGCCCCGTCGGCCCGCGCCACCACCGCGACCTCGGCCCATTCCAGGGCGGGCGCGTCCGCCCAGCGCGAGGTGAGCCGGACCCGCTGGCCGGGCAGCAGCTCGGCGGGCAGGCCGGTGAGGGGGCGGGAGACCAGTCCCCGGCCGAGGGCCCCGGAGGCGGTCAGGGTGGCTCGGGGGCGCAGGGTGACGTTGCCGAGGTTGTGGAGCGTGTACGAGACCTCAGCGCCGGCCGCGCCGCGGCGGGCGGTGCTGAGCTCCTCGACGGCCAGGGCGGGGGCGGTGGGACCGGTGACCCGGAGGTAGACGCGGGCGGCGACGGCCTGCTGGATCCCTATCCCCCGCACCGCGGTGTCGGCCGGCCGGTCCTCCAGGGCGACGAGGGCTCCGGGGTGGTCCCCGGGCTCGGCGCGGTCGGGGACGGTGAGGGTGAAGCCGACGTCGACCGCCGTCTTCGCCGGGACGGTGATCCGCTCCTGCGCCAGCGCAGTCCAAGCACCGGTGGCGGTGCGCGGTTCCTCGGGCCCGCGCAGGGCGAAGCCGCCGTCGCGGGCGGTGTTGTAGGCGTCGGCGGCGTAGAGGCGGAAGGTGCGGGGGCGGTCGGTGCGGTTGGCGATGGTGACGGAGTCGGTGACGGCCTGGCCGGGGGCGGCGGCGAGGTAGAAGTACGGGCGCTGCCCGAGGGTGTTGGCGGCGGGCAGGACGGACCACTGCCCGTTGTCCGCGGCGGCGGCGGGTCCGGCTCCGCCGAGCAGAAGGATGCCGAGCCCGAGGACCACAGCGGCGGCCATCGCCCCGGCCGGGCGCGGCCGTGCCCGCGTGGCCAGTGCCGCCGCCGCGGCTGCGGCGAGGAGCCGCCGTGCCCGCGCGGGGCCGGCGAGGAGCCGCCGTGCCCGTGCGGGGCGGCCCCGGAGGGTTCCGCTCCCCGCCCCGCCCTTCCACCGTTCACCGGGACTCCGCCCCGGACCCGTTGCCGCGTGCGGCGCCGCTCCCGGGGGCCCGACCCCGGACCCCCGCTCCTCGAACGCCGGAGGGGCTGGATTTTCCCTGGCGTCAGCCTGCCCGTGCACGCCGGAGGCCAGGCATGTCCAGCCTCGCCGGCGTTTGAGGCGCGGGGTCTGGGGCGGAGCCCCAGGGGGTCCGGGCACAGCCCGGGGAACGGGCGAAGGGCGGGGCGGGGCGACGGCCCCGCGCAGCGGCACAGGGGCGGCGGGGAGACCGGGCCGGGTCACGACAACGTCAGGGTCAGCACCGCCGTGTAGGCACCCGGCGGGGTGTACGGGGGCACCTGGAGGGTGACGGCCGCGTCGACGGTGAAGGTGCCGCCGACGAGGGCGGCGTCGCCGGTGGAGGCCAGGACCGCGCCGTCGGGCCCGACGGTGCCCGCACTGCCCGGGGTGCACGCGCTGGGGCTGCCGGGCGCGGACGCGCACGTCGGGGTCCAGCTCAGGGAGGCGCCCGGGATGCGGATCCCGCCGGAGCCCGTGAAATCGGTGACCTTGCCGATCAGGGACCACCCGGCCGGCCCGCCGCGGGCGTCCTTGACGGTGACCGTGCCGATCCGGCCGGCCGCCGCGCCGCCGTCCCCGTACGGGACCGCGGCCAGGGTCACGGCGTCGCCCTCCTGGGTCATGCCGAGCTCCCCCGGCTGCACGACGGCGGTCACCGTCTGGCTGCCCGGCGGCAGCGGGGCGGCGACGATCACCGTGTACGCGGCCGGGCCGGAGCCCCGCTCCGGGGTCCAGGCGGCGCCCTCGTACGCCACGACGGCGGTGGTCGCCCGGTCCGTGACCGGCAGCTCCGCGAGGACCACGCCGAGCTCGTCCGCCTTCGCGGTGACCCGGTCGGCGGTCTGCGCCGTACCGGCCCGGCCGGCCACGGTGACCTCGGCGCCGGGGACGAAGCCGGCTCCGGTGACCTTGACCTTGGCGCCCGGGCCGCCCGCGGCCGTACCGAGCGCGACGGTGCGCAGGTTGGCCGTCGGCAGCGGGCTCGCGGTGATCCGCTGCGCAACCGGCGGGCCGTCCGGCGACGGCAACAGGGTCGGATTCGAAGACGGGGACACCGGCGACGGCCCCGCGGAGGCGGAAGCAGAGGCAGAGGCCGAGGGCTTCGCGGACGCCCCCGGATCCGGTCCCGGCGGCACGCTCGCGGAGGCGGCGGCGCAGACCGTGTCGAGTTCGAGCAGGTGGCCCGTGTGCAGGGTGTAGCCGCCCGGGGCCAGGGTGATCTCGCCGGGAGCGGTGACGGTGAAGGTGCCGGTCATGGTGACGGCGGGCAGCGCCCCGCCCGCCTCGACGGGATCGTTGCGCTTGGCCCCGACGACCGTGACCTCGCCCTGTTGCACGCCCCCGAGGACGATCCGACCGGTGGGGGTGAGGACATCGGCGGGCAGGCCGACGGCGAGCGGGTTCACCGCGGGGGTCCGGGTCACCTGGTAGGTGACGGTGACGGTGTCGCCCACGCGCGGCGTGGGGTCGTCGACGGTGATCCGGGCGGTGGTGGGACCGTCGGCCGGCGGTAGCCCGGCTTCCTGCGGAGGCAGGCAGTGCGTGGGGAACTCGACCTGCCCGGGAGGCGTCTCCCCCTCCGCGGCGGCGGGCGCGCTCAGGGCGCCCCCGGTCGCGGCGGCCAGGACCGCCATGCCGACGGCCGCCGACCACCCTCTGTGCCGCGCCGTCGTCCGCGCCGTTGTCCGCGCCGGTGTTCGCGCCGAAGTCCGCACTGACCGCCCCCTGGGATCCCGTACCCCGCCAGGGGGCCATTCACGAGCGGGCGGTGGGATAAGTCAATGCACGGACCCGGCAACAACTGATGTCCCATCAGGAGATGGCAGAGTGGTGCCGGGTGCGGTGGCACGGAAGGTCCGCCGGTAGGCCGTCGGGCTCACGCCGAGCGCCGCCTGGACGTGCTTGCGCAGGGACTGCGCGGTCCCGAAGCCCGCCTCCCGGGCCACGTGTTCCATCGGCAGGTCGGTCTGCTCCAGCAGCGCCCGGGCCCGATCCACCCGCTGCCCGACGATCCACTCGCCCGGGCTGAGCCCCGACTCCTCCCGGAACCTGCGCGTGAAGGTCCGTACCGACATCGCCTCCTGCCGGGCCAGGTCGGTCAGCCGCAGCGGTTCGTGCAGCCGGTCCAGTACCCAGGCGCGGGCCGCGGTGGTGGCCGACCGCTGCGGCTGCGGCACCGGGCGCTCGATGAACTGCGCCTGCCCGCCCTCGCGGTGCGGCGGTACGACGGTGCGCCGGGCCACGTCGTTGGCGACGGCCGCGCCGTGGTCACGGCGCACGATGTGCAGGCACAGGTCGATCCCGGCGGCGACTCCGGCGGAGGTGAGCACGTCCCCGTCGTCGGTGTAGAGCACGTCCGGGTCGACCAGTACGGCCGGGAAGGTCTGCTGGAAGTGCCCGGCGGCGGACCAGTGGGTGGTCGCCCGGCGGCCGTCCAGGAACCCGGCGGCGGCGAGGACGTACCCGCCCGTGCAGATGGAGACGAGCCGGGTGCCGGGCCTGATGTGCGCGAGGGCGGCGGCGAGTTCGGGGGTGAGCCGGCCCTCGTCGTGGACCGGGCCCAGCTCGTAGGAGGCGGGGACCACCACCGTGTCGGCCGTGGCCAGCAGTTCGGGACCGTGCTCGACGTGGATGTCGAAGTCGGCGTCCGTGGGCACCCGGCCGGGGGCGAGCCCGCAGGTGAGGATCTCGTACAGCGGCCTCCCAACGGGATCCTTCGCCCGCCCGAAGATCCGGTGCGGGATCCCGAGCTCGAAGGGCAGCAGGCCGGCGAGGGCGAGTACGACAACACGGTGCACGCGGGGCTCCATGGCCCGATCATATCGAAGCGTGTCGGTCAGGCCACTGTCGTAGGGGACCCCGGCGGCCGGAAACTAGCGGCGTGACGCAGACAGACCCGGGCCCCGGCCCCTCCTCCGGCCCCTCCCCCGCACCGACGGCCGCCTCCGACCCGGCGGCCGGTACCGACTCCACGGCCGGTGCACCACACCGTGTCCATCGCGTACACCGCGTCCACCGCGCCTGGTTCGTCGCGGCCGTCGCCTTCGTGACGATCATCGGCGCCGCCGCCTTCGCCTCGCTCCCCGGCCTGCTCATCGAGCCGCTGCACGAGGAGTTCGACTGGTCGCGCGGCACGATCGGCCTCGCCGTCTCCGTGAACCTCGCGCTGTACGGGCTCACCGCGCCGTTCGCCGCCGCGCTGATGGACCGCTTCGGCATCCGCAGGGTCGTCGCCCTCGCGCTGACCGTCATAGCCGCCGGCTCGGTGGCCACCGTATGGATGACCACCTCCTGGCAACTGATCCTGTACTGGGGCGTCCTGGTCGGGCTGGGCAGCGGCTCGATGGCCCTGGCCTTCGCCGCGACGGTGACCAACCGCTGGTTCGTCGCCCGGCGCGGCCTGGTCACCGGCATCCTGACCGCCGCCGGGGCCTCCGGCCAGCTGGTCTTCCTGCCGCTGCTGGCCTGGCTGGTCGAGAACCACGGCTGGCGTCCGGCCGCGGTCACCGTCTCACTGGCGGCCCTGGCCGTCGTGCCCTTCGTCTGGCTGCTGCTGCGCGACCACCCGGCGGACATCGGGACCACCCCCTACGGAGGCGCGTACACGGCCAAGCCCGCCCCCGTCCCGGGTGCCGCCCGACGGGCCGCGGGCGTCCTGGCCAAGGCGGCCCGGACCGGCCCCTTCTGGCTGCTGGCGGGCACCTTCGCGATCTGCGGGGCCTCGACGAACGGGCTGGTGAAGACCCACTTCGTCCCGTCGGCCCACGACCACGGCATGCCGGTGACGGCGGCGGCCGGGCTCCTCGCCGTGATCGGCGTGTTCGACGTGATCGGCACGGTGTTCTCCGGCTGGCTGACGGACCGCTTCGAATCGCGCCGCCTCCTCGCCGTCTACTACGCCCTGCGCGGGGTCTCGCTGCTCTTCCTCCCGATGCTGCTGGCCCCGACCGTGCACCCGCCGATGGTGTTCTTCATCGTCTTCTACGGCCTGGACTGGGTCGCGACGGTTCCGCCGACGATCGCCCTGTGCCGCGAGCACTACGGAGAGGACGGGGCCATCGTCTTCGGCTGGGTCCTGGCCTCGCACCAGATCGGCGCCGCGCTGGTGGCCTTCCTCGGCGGCCTGGCCCGCGACGCCTTCGGCTCGTACGACCCCGTCTGGTACGCCTCGGGCGCCCTGTGCGCGATGGCCGCCCTGATGGCGATGGTCATCCGCCGCCGGGCCCCTGCCAAGGCAGTCGCGATCTGACGGCCCGCCCGACGGGGACAGGCTGCCAGGATGGCCCCGTGGACCGCACGGGCAGATCCGAAGGGTCGGGGCGGCCCGGCGGCGACGGCCTAGGCCCCGGCCGGAGTGCTCGACTTCAGGGTGCCGTCCGGGCCCGCCAGGAGGACCGGAGTGTCCGGGCCGCCGAGGTCACGGACCGCCGCGCGGTCGGCGTCGGAGGGGGCCTCCGCCGCGCTGACGACGGCCGCCGCCTCCAGGGACCGGGCGCCGCTGGCCACGGCCATCGCGACGGCCGTCTGGAGCGCGCTCAGCTTCAGGGAGTCCAGCGCCACGGTTCCGGCGACGTACGTACGGCCGGTCTCGTCCCGGACCGCCGCCCCCTCGGGCACGCCGTTGCGGGCCCGGGCGCTGCGCGCCAACGTGATGATCTTGATGTCTTCGGGGTCGATCCCGGTGCTGTCGGTCATAGTCCGAAGCATATG
>NZ_JBHVYI010000115.1:18997-23945 GCF_042880975.1 Streptomyces sp. NPDC058289 | reverse complement strand
TAACATTAAACCCGGGCGGCGCCCCGCGGGGGTATCCCGGCCGGTTGCTAACACCTTGAGCGCTGGGCCCCCTCTTAAACGCGGGGGTGGCCCGGCCCGGGCCCCCCCCCCCCCCGGGACCATCCATACAGATCCGCACCGGTCCACATCGGCCGACACCAGCCGGATTCGCTCGCACTGGCGACCCGATCGAACGCCCGTGCGTCAGCCTGTAGTCGACCCGCCCCTCCGCCCGTCCGTCAGTGCCCGCCCGTCAGCGCTTCGCCACGAACACGTGGGAGGCGATGTCCGAGTCCAGCTCCGCGGCCTCGCCCCCACTGCCGACCAGCACACCGCCGGGCGACTCGGTCACGCTGACCACCGAACCGGGCTGCACGCCCGCCCGGCGCAGCGTGTACATCAGCTGCGCGTCCGTCTGGATCGGCTCGCCGATCCGGCGGATCACCACGGTCTTGCCCTCCACGCCCGGGTCCAGCTCGGAGAGGCTGACCATGCCCTCCTCCAGGAACGGATCGGCCTCGGCCTTCTCGCCGAGCTCCTCCAGTCCCGGGATCGGGTTGCCGTACGGCGATTCGGTCGGGTGGCGCAGCAGCTCCAGCACCCGCCGCTCCACCGCCTCGCTCATCACGTGCTCCCAGCGGCAGGCCTCGGCGTGCACCTGCTCCCACTCCAGACCGATGACGTCGACGAGCAGGCACTCCGCGAGCCGGTGCTTGCGCATCACGCGCGTCGCCAGCTTGCGCCCCTCGTCGGTCAGCTCCAAGTGCCGGTCGCTGGCGACGGCCACCAGGCCGTCGCGCTCCATCCGCGCCACCGTCTGGCTCACCGTCGGGCCGCTCTGGTCGAGCCGCTCGGCGATGCGGGCGCGCATGGGGACCACACCTTCCTCTTCCAGTTCGAGGATGGTGCGGAGGTACATCTCCGTGGTGTCGATCAGTCCGGACATTCGTGCCCCTCGGATTGCGTGCGCTGGCCCTGCCCCCAATTCTGACCCATCGCGCCGACAACCGTCCCGTGTAGGACGTCAAGGGCCGCTCCGGGCGGTCTCGAAACGCCCCCCGCGCCCCTGTGGCCACCTCTCATTACGCCGCCCACCGGGCCTTTCGCCCCATGGATGGAAGTTCGTATTGACACGCCCTTGGTCCAGACCGCACGGTGAGCGGCGGACACGGACGACAACCTCACCCACTCCCACCCCGGAAGGCCATCGGCGTATGAGCGAGAGCAAGCTGGCCGGTCAGTTCTTCGACGCCGCGATCGGCCTGCTGGAGCGGGTACGGGACGAGGAGTCCGCACGCATCAACGAGGCCGGGACCGTCATCGCCGACGCCGTGGCCGCCGGGAACAAGCTCTTCGCCTTCGGCGCCGGGCACTCCTCGCTTCCCGCCCAGGACGTGGTCTACCGAGCCGGCGGACTCGCCCTGATGAACTTCCTCGCCGTCCCCGGCACCGTCGGCATCGACGTCATGCCCGCCACCCTCGGCAGCGCCCTGGAGCGCGTCGACGGCCTCGCCGGGGCGGTCCTGGACAGCAGCCCCGCCAGTGACGGCGACGTCCTCGTGATCATCTCCCTCTCCGGGCGCAACGCGCTGCCGGTCGAGATGGCCATGAACGCCCGCGCGATCGGCCTCAAGGTCATCGGGGTCACCTCGGTGGCCTACGCGACCGACACCAGGTCACGCCACGTCTCCGGCACCTTCCTCAAGGACCACTGCGACATCGTCCTCGACAGCAAGATCGCGGTCGGCGACGCCGAGCTCACCCACGAGGGCATCGAAGCCCCCTTCGCCCCCGCCTCCACCGTCGTGACCAGCGCGATCATGCAGGCGGTCATGGCCGCTGCGGCCGGCGAGCTCGTCTCCCGCGGGGTCGAACCACCGCTCCTGCGCTCGGGCAACGTCGACGGCGGCCACGAGTGGAACGGCCGCGTCATGCAGGAGTACGGCGACCGCATCTTCTTCCGCCACTAGGAGCCGGGGGCCGCCACTAGGCACCGGGTTCCGCCACTGGAGCCGGGTTCCGCCACTGGGCGCCCGGGGCGCCCGCACGCGGGCACCTCACCTCCCTGCCAGGCCCAGCCCCAGGTCCAGATCCGCCGCGACGCGGGCCGCCACCTCCTCCGCGTACGCCGCGTCCGCACGCTCGAAGGCGGCCCTGGACGGCCCCCGCAGGAACGTCAGCGTCCCCAGGCTCCGGCCCCGGCTGCGAAGTACCGTGCACAGGGCGTGCGCCGCCCCCTCGGGCCAGCGCCGGCCGGCCGCCCACGCCCCGTCGGCCTGCCCGTGCGGGGCGCTGGCCCGCACCGACCCGACCCGGTCCAGCGCCTGCAGCGCCGGGTGCCCGGCCGGGTAGCGCACCGGGATCGCCCCGGGCTCGGGCAGCCCCGGCAGGCCGGGCGGGGACGCCGCCCAGCGCAGCAGCCGCGCGGGCTCCGGTTCCCGTAGCGGCTCCAGTACGTCCACCAGTGCGTGCTCGGCGAAGCCCGCCAGGGCGAACTCCAGCCGCACGGCCGCCGCTTCGGCCGGGTCCTCGCACTCGGCGGCGGCCCGCCCGGCCCGGTACAGCTGGTGGGACCGGAACCGCAACTGCGCCGTGTCCAGCTGCGCCTGGCGGGCCTCGGTGACGTCCTGGAACAGCAGCGCGACCCCGAGCGGTACGGGTTCCTCCGCTAGCGGCGACGCCAGGCGCAGGAACCCGCACCGCCAGCACCGCCGCCGCACGCCCTCGGGGCCCCGTACGGACACCCACAGCTCCGCGGGTGCCGGGGGCGCACCCTCGGCCAATACGTGCTGCAGGGCCCCCTCCAGCTCCTCCACCCCCTGCGCCAGCAGCTCCCCCAGCGGCCGCCCGAGCAGCGCGGTGCGGCCGGACCCGAAGGCGCGGGCGGCATGGACGTTGACCACGGCCGGGCGCAGGTCCACGTCCACGAGCACGACCCCCCAGGAGGCGTCCTCCATCAACGCCTCGCTCAAGGCGATGGAACGCTCCAGGTCGATCTGCGCGTGCACCTCGCTGAAGGCGCAGTACACCCCGGCCGGCTTCCCGTCGGCGCCCGGCACCCCAGCGGACTGGGTCCGTACGAGCACCCGCCCGCCGTCCTTGGTCAGCAGCGCGAACTCGTGCACCTGCCGCCCCGGCACGTCCTGCGCGGCCATGAGCCTGTCCTGCACGTCCTGCGCGTCGGCGGCCCGCACGGCCCAGCCCGCGAACCCCTTGCGCCCCACGGCCTCCCCCGCCGACCACCCGAGGATCCGCTCGGCCTCACGGTTCCAATGGGTGATCACGCCATCGGCGTCGAACGCGCACAAGGCCGCGTCCATCCCGTCGAGCAGCGCTGCGAGCAGATCGTCGGCGGTCTCACTACGTCCGGATGCAGTCACCTGGGCCCCCTGCAGGTGTTCGCGTGTGCGGCACGTCACGTCATTGAACTGGAACGTGACGCAGCCCACACCCACTTCCCGCAATCATCCCGGTATGTCCGGTGCTCGGGGGCCGTCCCGTCAGCTGAGAAGCACCACGAGGAGCGCGACGCCGGCAAGCGTGGCCGTACCGATCACCACGTTCGCCCAGGCCGACCGCGCCCACCACTCCCGTCGCGCGGCAGCCCGGGCGATGCGCGCCTCGGCGTCCGGACCCGGCTGCCATCCGGGGCCGCGCAGCTCGGTCCACACGGACCGGATGAAGGCCGCTTCGGTACGGACCCCCGCGACCTCACGGTCCTCCACGCACGGGAGCGGGACCCGCTTGCCCCCGGGCAGGTAGGCGTACGCGGAGACCCTCTCCGCCACCCTCCACCAGAGCGGCAGGCGGTCGGCGGTGGCCGACTGGTAGCAGCCCCACACCCAGACGAGGCCCATCAACAGAAAGCCCCCGCCCCCCGTTCCCGCCCTGGTCCGGTACTCGCGCGGCAACGCCCCCTGATCCATGTGGCCCCCCAGCCTCGGCGGCAAGGATAGGCAGCGGGGGCGACCGGCCCATAGGGGTGCCGGCGGCCGATCTGGTGAGGGCCGTGATACCGGGAGTATGGTCTCTTGTATGGCGACCAAGAAGATCACGGTGACGATCCCCGAAGAGCTCCTTGACGAGATCCGTGCGGAAGCGGCGGAGCGGGGTCTGTCGGCGTACGTCGCCGAAGCGCTGCGGTTCAAGCGGGACCGGGACCGGCTGCGGGAACTGGTCGACTGGCTCCAGGAGGAGCACGGTCCCGTCACCGAGGACGAGCGCGCGGCCGCGTTCGAGGACCTGGAGGATCTCGACGCCGAGCACGAACGCCGCCGGGCGGCCGGAAGGCCCGAGGCCGGAGAGGCCGCGTGAAGCGGCCCCGTGACCGAGGGCAGCCGCCGCTGCGCGTCTTCGTGCTCGACTGCGAAGCGCTGTCCCTGGCCGTGCGCGGCGACCGGAAGCTGATCGCCTTGCTGGACATCGCCGCCCGGGGCGGGGCAGAGGTGGTGACGTCTCCGATGACGCTCGTCGAGGCGTACGACGGGAGGACCACCGAGCAGCGCTGGGACTGGCTCCTCTCCCGGCTCAAGGTCGCCGACGTCGGGAAGGACGAAGCCCGCCAGGCCCGCCGGCTACTGGCGGACGCCGAGCTGCACGGCCACGAGTACGCGATCGACGCGGTGCTCGCCGTCATCGCGCGTCAGCAAAAGGGGCAGGTCACCGTATTCACCTCGGACGTGGACGACCTGGAGCGGCTGGTCCCGGACTCGATCGTCGTCAAGAAGGTATGAACCGGCGGTTCCGGAAAGCCGAGGAGACGCCTGCGAAATTCGCCCCCGAAATTCGCTTGATCGCGATCTGCGGGGGTGTTTACAGTGGCCGCACACGAGAAGGGAGGTGGTTGCCGCAATGTACGGAAACCGGACGCGTGAGGTGGCTGCGGGCTAAAGCGCCCGTTGTCGCACGCACCCAGTGCGGTGCCCGGCGGAGTCGCCGGCGCCAATCC
>NZ_JBHVYI010000115.1:0-18899 GCF_042880975.1 Streptomyces sp. NPDC058289 | reverse complement strand
CCCAAGCAGTCACCCGACCCGCGAGCTCGCCGGTACGTCCGGCCGGCTTCCCCCACTGCAGGGGGGAAACCCGAGCTCGCGGGTCGTCTGCGTTTTCAGGGCCCGCAGCGCCTGTTCGTGCAGGTTTGGATTCACCTCGGAAATTCAGTTGAGCGCCACCCGCGGGGGTGCCTACAGTGGCAGCACACTGAAAGGAGGTGATCCCGGAAATGTATGAAATCCGGACGCGTGAGGTGACTGCGGGCTAAGCGCCCGTCGTCGCACGCACCCAGTGCGGTGCCCGGCGGGAACGCCTGGCGCCAATCCCAAGCAGTCACCCGACCCGCGAGCTCGCCGGTACGTCCGGCCGGCTTCCCCCACTGCAGGGGGGAAACCCGAGCTCGCGGGTCGTCTGCGTTTGTGCGGCGCGCGGGGATCAGCCCGACCCGGCGCCCCGTCGGCGCCGCGCGGCTACGGGCAGAGGCGTTCCACGCGCCAGGTGCCGGCCTCCAGGACGTAGCGGAGGCGGTCGTGGAGGCGGTTTTCGTGGCCCTGCCAGAATTCCACCGCGTCCGGGACCACCCGGATGCCGCCCCACTGCGGGGGAACCGGAACCTGTTCGCCCTCCGGGTAGCGCGCCTCCAGTTCCGCGTAGCGGCGGTCCAGTTCCGCGCGGGAGGCGATCACCGTGGACTGTTCGCTGGCCCAGGCGCCCAGCTGGGAGCCGTGGGGGCGGGAGCGGAAGTACGCCGCCGTCTCGTCCCGGCCGATGCGGGAGGCCGTGCCGGTGACGATGACCTGGCGGGCGATGGGGTGCCAGGGGAAGAGCAGGGAGACGAAGGGGTTGGCGGCCAGTTCGCGACCCTTGCGGGAGTCGTAGTTCGTGAAGAAGACGAAACCGCGGTCGTCGAACTGCTTCAACAGGACCGTGCGCGAGCTGGGGCGGCCGTCGGGGGTTGCGGTCGCGACGACCATCGCGTTGGGTTCGAAGACGTTCGCCTCCGCCGCGTCCCGGAACCAGCGCGCGAACTGGCCCATCGGCTCCTCGGCGAGGCTCTCCTCGGCGACGAGCTGGGAGCGGTACTGCTTGCGCATGTCGGCAGGGTCAAGGTGCTGATCGGTCACGCCGCCATCCTGCCGCAGCGGGGCGTCCGCGACTGTGCCGTATGTCACGCTTCCCCGCACCAAGCGGAACGGACAAAATCTTGGGGCCGGTCCGACGGTCCCGAACGGATGACCATCGACCGTGCCGGGCATCAACGGGGATGACCGCGCCGGACCGCGAATCACGCCGGGAGCCGCGCGTGTTCGCACTATTTGAGGAGCCGCCTGATGTCCGACTTCGTACCCGGTCTCGAGGGAGTCGTCGCGTTCGAAACGGAGATCGCCGAACCCGACAAGGAGGGTGGGTCGCTGCGGTACCGGGGCGTCGACATCGAAGACCTCGTGGGCCACGTCTCCTTCGGGAACGTCTGGGGCCTGCTGGTCGACGGTGCCTTCAACCCCGGTCTGCCGGCCGCCGAGCCCTTCCCGATCCCGGTGCACTCCGGTGACATCCGGGTCGACGTGCAGTCCGCGCTCGCCATGCTCGCCCCGGTGTGGGGTCTGAAACCGCTGCTCGACATCGACGAGCAGACCGCGCGCGACGATCTGGCGCGGGCGGCCGTGATGGCGCTGTCGTACGTGGCCCAGTCCGCGCGCGGCCAGGGCCGGCCGATGGTCCCGCAGAGCGAGATCGACAAGGCCGAGTCCGTCGTCGAACGGTTCATGATCCGCTGGCGGGGCGAGCCCGACCCGCGCCACGTCAAGGCCGTCGACGCGTACTGGACCTCGGCCGCCGAGCACGGGATGAACGCTTCGACCTTCACCGCGCGCGTCATCGCCTCCACCGGCGCGGACGTCGCGGCCGCCCTCTCGGGCGCGGTCGGTGCGATGTCCGGGCCGCTGCACGGCGGTGCGCCCTCGCGCGTCCTCGGCATGATCGAGGAGATCGAGCGCACCGGCGACGCCGTGGCGTACGTGAAGAAGGCCCTGGACAAGGGCGAGCGGCTGATGGGCTTCGGGCACCGCGTCTACCGCGCCGAGGACCCGCGCGCCCGCGTGCTGCGGCGTACGGCCAAGGAGCTGGACGCCCCGCGCTACGAGGTGGCCGCCGCACTGGAGAAGGCCGCCCTGGAGGAGCTGCACGCGCGCCGTCCCGACCGGGTGCTCGCGACCAACGTGGAGTTCTGGGCGGCGATCATGCTGGACTTCGCGGAGGTTCCGGCGCACATGTTCACCTCGATGTTCACGTGTGCCCGTACCGCCGGCTGGTCCGCGCACATCCTGGAGCAGAAGCGCACGGGCCGCCTGGTCCGCCCCTCCGCCCGCTACACCGGGCCGGGCGTGCGCAACCCGCGCGAGATCGAGGGTTACTCCGGCATTACGGACATCGCCTCGACCGTCTGATCGTGCCGGCCGACCGGCTGCCCCCCGCACAGGGCCGCCGCTCGTCGACGGGCGCCGCATCCCCTCGGGGTGCGGCGCCCGCCGCGTTCCCGGGGGGGGGGGGGGAGGTTCGGGCGGTCAGCCCAGTTCCGAGTCCAGGATCCGGGCCCATTGGGCGACCACCCGCGCCCGACGGGCGGTGTCGTCCGTGAGGACGTTGGCCAGGCCCAGGCCGCGGGCCATGTCGAGCAGGCCCTGCACGGTCTCCCGTACGCCCGGTACGGACTCGTCCGCGCCCAGCAGCTCCACGGCCATGCGGTGGGTCTCGCGGCCCACGCGGGCCTCCAGCTCGGCCACGCGGGGGCGCAGCTGCTCCTCGTGGGAGGCCGCGACCCAGAGCTGGAGGGCGGCGCGGAACATCGGGCCGGTGTACAGGTCGATGAGCGCCCCGACCACGTCGGCGCGGGCCGCCGCGGCGCCGCCCTGCGGGAACAGGTCCAGCAGGGCCGTCGAGCGCACCTCGGCCATGTACTCGACGGCCGCCGTGAACAGTTCCTCGCGGGTGCGGAAGTGGTGCTGGGCCGCCCCGCGCGAGACGCCGGCGCGCTCCGCGACCACGGCGACGGTGGATCCGGCCCAGCCCTGTTCGGCGAGGCAGGAGACGGCCGCCTCCAGGAGGTGGCGGCGGGTCACCCGGCTGCGGGCCTGCTTGGGGGCGGTCTGGCCGGTCTGTCCCGTCTGGCCCGTCTGGCCCGTCGGGCCCGTCTGTCCCGTCGGGCCGGTTTCCGTGGTCACCGTAGCCATGACGGGTCCCGTCGCTCGAAGCGGGCACTGATGCCCTCGCGGGCCTCGGCGGAGGCGAAGTGCCGGGCGGACAGTTCGGTGAGGGCGGCTCCGTCCCGCTCCAGGGCGGCCCGTACCGGGGCGGTGACCAGCCGTTTCGTCGCGGCCAGGGCCTCGGGACCGGCCTTGAGCAGGCCTTCCAGGACGGGAGCCAGGAGCTTGTCGAGGCCGTCGGTGTCCTCTGTGTCCTCGGCGTGGTCCGCGTGCGTCGCGTGGAGGGTGAGCAGGCCGATGCGGGTGGCCTCGGCGGCGTCGAAGACCTCGGCGGTCAGGAAGTAGCGGGCCGCGGCGCGGGGGTCCAGGCGCGGGAGCAGCGGCGCGGAGATCACGGCCGGGACGACGCCGAGGCGCGTCTCGGTGAAGGCGTACGTGGACGCGTGCCCGGCGGCGGCGATGTCGCAGACGCCGAGCAGCCCGAGGCCGCCCGCGCGGACGTGGCCGGTGACCCGGGCGACGACGGGCTTGGGCAGTTCGGCGATCTCGCGGAGCAGGGCCAGGAAGTCGGCGGGATCGCAGGGGGACTTGAGGTCGGCGCCGGCGCAGAAGGTGGTGCCGGTGTGGGTGAGGACCACGGCCCGGGTGGACGGTTCCGCGGAGGCCGCGGCTAGGGCCGTACGGAGTTCCTCGACCAGGGTGGCGGAGAGGGCGTTGCGGTTGGCCGGGGAGTCGAGGGTGAGGGTGGTGAGGCCGGGCGTTCGCGCGGGCGTTCGCGCGGCGTGGACCAGTGGGGGCATGTCTCCTCCGGAGGGGGTGGTCGGCTCGGTCGGGATCCCCTCCGGGGAGGGTATGCGGGTCGCCTGCGGCGGGCTCGGGTGGGCTGGCTCGGGTGGCTCCGATGGGCGGCTGCGGGTGGGTTGGCCCTGCAGGGCGAGGTCCCCGCGGCGAACCTTGCCGCTGCGCGGGGCGGAGTCCCCTACCCGCCCTTCGCCCGTTCCCCGGGCTCTGCCCGGACCCCGGTCCTCAAACGCCGGACGGGCTGAGGAGGGGATCCCGGGCTGCGCCCGGACCCCCTGGGGCTCCGCCCCAGACCCCTGGGACTGGTTCCCGGCAACGGGTCCGGGGCGCAGCCCCGGGGAACGGGCGAAGGGTGGGTAGGGGACTCCGCCCCGCGCAGCGGCAAGGGTCGCCGCGGGGACCTCGCCCCGCATGGCCGAGCCACCCGCAGCCGCCCACCGGACCCCGCGCCGGGACGGCAGTGTCGGGCACGCCGACCAGCCACCGCCGGACGGAGTCCGGCGCAGCGGTGCGAGCGGCGCGTCGAAAAGGCGAGCGGTGCGAGCTCCGCGTCAAGAAGGAATCAGTAGGACTTGGGCAGGCCCAGGGTTTGGTGGGAGACGAAGTTGAGGATCATCTCGCGGCTGACCGGGGCGATCCTGGCCACCCGGGAGGCGACGATCAGGGCGGCCAGGCCGTATTCGCGGGTGAGGCCGTTGCCGCCCAGGGTGTGGACGGACTGGTCCACCGCGCGGACACAGGCCTCCGCCGCGGCGTACTTCGCCATGTTCGCGGCCTCGCCCGCGCCCATGTCGTCGCCGGCGTCGTAGAGGTGGGCCGCCTTCTGCATCATCAGGCGGGCCAGCTCCAGTTCTATGTGGGCGGCAGCCAGCGGGTGCGCGATGGCCTGGTGGGCGCCGATGGGGGCCTTCCAGACCTGGCGGGTCTTCGCGTAGTCGACGGCCCGGGCGAGGGCGTAGCGGCCCATGCCGATGGCGAAGGCGGCGGTCATGACGCGCTCGGGATTGAGGCCCGCGAAGAGCTGGAGCAGGCCTGCGTCCTCGTCGCCGACCAGGGCGGAGGAGGGGAGGCGTACGTCGTCCAGGACCAGCTCGAACTGCTTCTCCGCAGCCTGGAGTTCCATGTCGATGGGGGTGTGGGCGAAGCCGGGGGTCTCACGGGGGACGATGAACAGGCAGGGCTTGAGGCTGCCCGTCCGGGCGTCTTCCGTGCGTCCCACGATGAGGGTGGCGTCCGCGATGTCCACGCCGGAGATGAAGACCTTGCGGCCGGTGAGGACCCAGTCGTCGCCGTCGCGGCGGGCGGTGGTGGTGATGCGGTGGGAGTTGGAGCCGGCGTCGGGTTCGGTGATGCCGAAGGCCATGGTGCGGGTTCCGTCGGCGAGCCCGGGGAGCCAGGCCCGCTTCTGCTCCTCGGTGCCGAAGCGGGCGATGACCGTGCCGCAGATGGCGGGCGAGACGACCATCATGAGGAGCGGGCAGCCCGCGGCGCCGAGTTCTTCGAGAACGATGGACAGTTCGGCGATGCCGCCGCCTCCGCCGCCGTACTCCTCGGGGAGGTTGACCCCGAGGTAGCCCAGTTTGGCTGCGTCCGCCCACAGTTCGTCGGGGTGGCCGCCCTCCCGGGCGATCCGGGCGAGGTACTCGCGCCCGTACTTCCGGCCGAGGGCGGCGACCGCCGCGCGCAGGGCCTGGTGCTCTTCGGTTTCGAGAGTTGTGGTGCCGAGCGTCGTGGTGCCGGGGGTGGAGCTCATGCTTCCTCCTGGACTACGGCGAGCAGGGCGCCGAATTCGACCTGTTGGCCGGTGACGGCGTGGAGCGCGGTGAGCGTGCCGGAGGCGGGCGCGAGGATGCGGTGCTCCATCTTCATGGCCTCCAGCCAGAGCAGGGGCTGCCCGGCGGTGACGGGGCTGCCGGGGGCGAGGCCCTCGGCGACGCGGACGACGGTGCCGGGCATGGGGGCGAGCAGGGAGCCCGGTTCGGTGCGGTCCTGGGGGTCCTCGAACCGGGGGACGGGGGTCAGGGCGTGGGCGCCGAGCACGGAGTCCACGTAGGCCGTGTTCGATTTATGTTTCACGTGGAACAGCCGCCGGACGCCGTCCACTTCGAGGCTCACCAGGTGGCGCGCGGCAGACAGGACCCGAACACCGGGGTGGTCGAGGAGTTCCGGAGGGCCGCTGCGGGCCGGGTGGTAGCGGACTTCGTACTCCGTCCCGGCAGCCGTGTAGCGGCGGCTCTGCGGCTGGGAGCGGAGGTTGCGCCAGCCCCCGAGGCGGTTGGCGAGGGGGGCGTCCGGGTCGGGAGCGGCCTCGGCGAGGGCGGCGGCGAGCGCGCAGAGCACGGGGGCCGGGTCGTCCGGGGCGGTCTCGGTGAGGGCGGGCAGGTGGCGCTCGTAGAACCCGGTGTCGAGCCGGGCCGCCGCGAACTCCGGGTGCCGCAGGGAGCGTACGAGGAGCTCCCGGTTGGTGGTCAGCCCGTGGATCCGGGCTCCGGCGAGGGCGTGGGCCAGGGCGCGGACCGCCTCGGCGCGGGTCGGGGCATGGGCGACGACCTTGGCCAGCATGGCGTCGTAGTGGATGGAGACCGTGTCCCCGTCGGTGAAACCGGTGTCCACGCGGACCTCGCCGGGGACGGCGAGCGTGTGCAGGGTCCCGGTCTGCGGACGCCAGTCCCGGGCCGGGTCCTCGGCGTAGAGGCGGGCCTCGACGGCGTGTCCGGCGGGGGTGGGAGGCTGCAGGGGCAGGGCGGCGCCCTCGGCGATCCGCAGTTGCAGGGCGACGAGGTCGATCCCGAAGACCGCTTCGGTGACGGGGTGTTCCACCTGGAGGCGGGTGTTCATCTCAAGGAAGTACGGCCGGCCCTCGGCGGTGACGAGGAACTCCACCGTGCCCGCGCCCTCGTACGAGACCGCGCGGGCGGCGGCCACGGCGGCCTCGTGGAGGGTGGTGCGCAGGGCCTCGGGGAGGCCGGGCGCGGGGGCTTCCTCGATGACCTTCTGGTGGCGCCGCTGGAGGGAGCAGTCGCGGGTGCCGAGCGCCCAGACGGTGCCGTGGGAGTCGGCGAGGATCTGCACCTCGACGTGGCGGCCGCGCTCCACGTAGGGCTCGGCGAACACCTCCCCGTCGCCGAACGCGGACAGGGCCTCGGCCGAGGCGGCTTCGAGGGATTCCTTGAGGGAGTCGAGGTCCCGGACCACCCGCATCCCGCGGCCCCCGCCGCCCGCGGCGGCCTTGAGGAGCAGCGGGAGGTCGGCGGTGGTGGCCGCGTGCGGGTCGACGGGGTCGAGCAGCGGGACCCCGGCGGCGCGCATCAGCTCCTTGGCCCGGGTCTTGGAGGCCATGGCCTCCATCGCCTCGGGCGGCGGGCCGACCCAGGTGAGCCCGGCGGCGCGGACGGCGCGGGCGAAGTCGGCGTTCTCGGAGAGGAACCCGTAGCCGGGGTGGACGGCGTCGGCGCCCGCCGCGAGGGCGGCCGCGATGACCAGGTCGCCGCGCAGGTAGGTGTCGGCGGGGGCCGCGCCGGGCAGCCGTACGGCCGCGTCGGCCCTGCGGACGTGCAGGGCGTCGGCGTCGGGGTCGGAGTGGACTGCGACGGTGGCCAGGCCCAGCGCGCGGGCCGTGCGGAAGACGCGGACGGCGATCTCGCCGCGGTTGGCGACGAGGAGGGAGGTCAGGTTCATCTGCGGGGTCATGTGCGGGCTCACATCCGGAAGACGCCGAAGCCGCCACGGGCGCCCTCGACGGGGGCGTTGTGGACGGCCGACAGGCACAGGCCGAGGACGGTGCGGGTGTCGCGCGGGTCGATGACGCCGTCGTCGTACAGCCGTCCCGACAGGAACATCGGCAGGGACTCGGACTCGATCTGCGCCTCGACGAAGGCGCGCATGCCGGCGTCGGCCTCTTCGTCGTACGGCTGTCCCTTCGCCGCGGCCGACTGGCGGGAGACGATGGAGAGCACGCCGGCGAGCTGGGCGGGACCCATGACGGCGGACTTGGCGCTGGGCCAGGCGAAGAGGAAGCGGGGCTCGTAGGCGCGGCCGCACATGCCGTAGTGGCCGGCGCCGTAGCTGGCGCCGATGAGGACGGAGAGGTGGGGGACCTTCGAGTTCGAGACCGCGTTGATCATCATCGAGCCGTGCTTGATGATGCCGCCCTGCTCGTACTCCTTGCCGACCATGTAGCCGGTGGTGTTGTGGAGGAAGAGGAGCGGGATGTCGCGCTGGTTGGCGAGCTGGATGAACTGGGCCGCCTTCTGCGATTCCGCGCTGAACAGCACCCCTTGGGCGTTGGCGAGGATGCCGACCGGGTAGCCGTGCAGGCTCGCCCAGCCGGTGACCAGGCTGGTGCCGTAGAGGGGCTTGAACTCGTCGAAGTCGGAGGCGTCGACGATCCGGGCGATGACCTCGCGGGGGTCGAAGGGGGTTTTGAGGTCGGCGGGAACGATGCCGAGGAGCTCTTCGGGGTCGTGGAGGGGCTCTTCGGCGCGCGCCGGATCGGGCTGGGCCTTGCGGTGGTTGAGGCGGGCGACGACGCGGCGGGCCTGGCGGATGGCGTCGTGCTCGTCGAGGGCGTAGTAGTCGGCGAGGCCGGAGGTCCGGGCGTGCATGTCGGCTCCGCCGAGGGACTCGTCGTCGCTCTCCTCGCCGGTGGCCATCTTGACGAGCGGCGGGCCTCCCAGGAACACCTTGGAGCGGTCCTTGATCATGATGGTGTGGTCGGACATGCCGGGGATGTACGCGCCTCCGGCGGTGGAGTTGCCGAAGACGACGGCGATGGTGGGGACGCCGTCGGCCGAGAGCCGGGTGAGGTCGCGGAAGATGGCGCCGCCCGGGATGAAGATCTCCTTCTGGGAGGGGAGATCGGCGCCGCCGGACTCGACGAGGCTGATGCAGGGCAGCCGGTTCTGGCGGGCGATCTCGTTGGCGCGGAGCGCCTTTTTGAGCGTCCAGGGGTTGGAGGCGCCGCCGCGGACCGTGGGGTCGTTGGCGGTGATCAGGCATTCGACGCCCTCGACGGTGCCGATGCCGGTGACCATGGAGGCGCCGACCGGGTAGTCGCTGCCCCAGGCGGCGAGCGGGGACAGCTCCAGGAAGGGGGTGTCCGGGTCGAGGAGCAGCTCGACGCGCTCGCGGGCGAGGAGCTTGCCGCGGGTCTTGTGGCGGGCGGTGTACTTCTCGCCGCCGCCGGCGAGGGCTGCGGCGTGCGCGGCATCGAGCTCGGCGAGGCGTTCCAGGGCGGCGGTACGGGCCTGCGTGTGCTCGGGGGCGAGCGGGTCGACGGCGCTCTTGAGGCGGGTCACGGGGTCCCCTCCGGGGCGGTGGTGGGTACGGGGGGCTCCGCGGGGGGTTGCGGCAGCGCCGGTCGCTCCGCTGGCGGGTGCAGCAAGGCTGCCGGGGGCTCCGCGGGCGGGGGCAGCAGCGCTGCGGGGATGTCCACGTGGCGGGAGCGGAGCCACTCGCCGAGGGCCTTGGCCTGGGGGTCGAAGCGATGGCCGGAGGCCACGCCGTCGCCGAGGATCCGGGTGACGGTGAAGTTGAGGGAGCGGAGGTTCGGGAGCTCGGCGCGGGTCACTCCCAGTGGGGCCGTTTCGGGGAGCAGCGCCTTGAAGGCTTCCACGGTGAGGGAGGCGCGCAGCCACTCCCAGGCAAGGCCGGTCTCGGCCCACACCCCGACGTTGGCGTCCCCGCCCTTGTCCCCGCTGCGGGCCCCGATGATGGTCCCGAGCGGCACCCTGCGGGTGGCGGCCGCGGGCCCTGCGGGACTTCCCCCCACCCCGCCCCTTCCCGAAACCGGGGGCTGTGCCCCCGGCCCCCCGGGCCCGGGCTCCGCCCCGGGCTCCCGCTCCTCACACACCGGAGGGGCTGAACCGGGCCCACCCGCGCTGGAGGCGCGGGGCCAGGCGGCGCCCGGTGAACCGGGGAAGGACGGGGAGGTGACAAGCCCCGCAGGGTCGGGCTGCGCCCCGGGTGCTTCGGGGGCGGAGCCCCCGGGGGCCCGCTCCTCACGCGCCGCCGGGGGTGGGTTCGCCGACAGGCGGGTGCCGTCCGCAAGGACTGCCGTGTGGGGGACTTCCCCGGCGGGGACCGTGGTCGAGTCGAAGACTCCGTACGGCTGGGCCGGGGACGGCGGGGCCGTGACGTGGAAGCCCGGGTAGCTGGCCAGGGCCAGTTCGATGGCCGCCGAGGTCAGGGCGCGGCCCACGCGGTCGGGGGACGGGTCGCGGACGACCAGGCGGAGCAGCGCGCTCGCGGTCTCCTCCGTCTCCGCGTCCTCGTGGTCCGTACGGGACAGCGTCCAGGAGACCGACTCCACCGGCGCGAGCAGCGCGGCCAGCTGCTCCCGCACCAGCGCCGCCTTCGCGTCCACGTCCAGGCCCGTCAGGACGAAGACGACCTCGTTGCGCCAGCCCCCGATGCGGGTCACCCCCACCTTGAGGGTCGCGGGCGGGGCTTCCCCGCGGGTGCCCGAGACCGCCACCCGGTCCGGGCCGGCCTGGGTCAGCCGGACCGTGTCCAGGCGGGCCGTCACGTCGGGGCCGAGGTAGCGGACTCCCTGGGTTTCGTAGAGGAGTTGCGCCGTGACCGTACCGACGGAGACGACGCCGCCCGTGCCCGGGTGCTTCGTGATGACCGACGAGCCGTCCTCCGCGATCTCCGCCAGCGGAAACCCGGGCCGGGACACGTCGTGGCGGGTGAAGAAGGCGTAGTTGCCGCCCGTGGCCTGGGTCCCGCACTCCAGTACGTGGCCCGCCACCACCGCCCCGGCCAGCCGGTCGTGGTCCTGCGGCCCCCAGTCGAACCACCATGCCGCGGGCCCGCTCACCAGCGCCGCGTCCGTGACCCGGCCGGTCACCACCACGTCCGCGCCCGCCCGCAGGCAGGCCGTGATCCCGGCGCCGCCGAGGTAGGCGTTCGCGGTGAGCGCTCCCTCCCCGTACGACGTCGGAGACGACATCAGGTCGTCGCCCTCCACGTGCGCGACCGCGACGGGGACGGACAGCTTCGCGGCCAGCGCGCGTACCGCTCCGGCGAGTCCCGCCGGGTTCAGACCGCCCGCGTTCACGACGATCCGTACGCCCCGCTCGTGGGCGAGGCCCAGGCACTCCTCCAACTGGCGCAGGAAGGTCTTGGCGTAGCCGAGTTCCGGATTCTTCAGGCGGTCGCGGCCGAGGATCAGCATGGTCAGCTCGGCCAGGTAGTCCCCGGTCAGCACGTCGAGGGGGCCGTCCGTCAGCATCTCGCGCAGGGCGTCGAAGCGGTCCCCGTAGAAGCCCGACGCGTTGCCGATCAGCAGGGGGCGCCGGGTCACCGGGAGGCCCCCGGCGTGCGGCCCGGGCCCGCCGGACCGGCGAAGGCCTGGGCGATGTCGAGCCAGCGGTCGGCGTCGGGGCCGGTCGCCGTCAGGGCCAGGTCGGCGCGGTGGGCGCGCTGGGTCACCAGCAGGCAGAAGTCGAGCGCCGGGCCGGTGACCCGCTGCGGCGCGTCCTCGGGGCCGTACGTCCACACCTCGGCGGGGGCTCCCGGAGCCGTCAGCTCCACCCGGAACTCCCCCGCCGGCGCGGGCAGTCCCCGTACCGCGTACGCATAGTCGCGCGCCCGCACTCCGATCCGCGCCACGTGCCGCAGCCGGGCCGTCGGTACGCGGCGCACGCCGAGCGCGTCGGCGACGTCCTGGCCGTGCGCCCAGGTCTCCATCAGGCGGGCGCTCGCCATCGACGCGGCCTTCATCGGCGGCCCGTACCAGGGGAACTTGGCATCGGGCGAGGCCACGGCCAGGGCCCCGTCGAGGGCGGTACGACCCTCGCGCCAGCGGGTGAGCAGCTCGGCGGGGGCCAGCGCGGCGCCCTCCTCGGCGCCATCGTCGACGAAGGAGTCGGGGGCCTTCAGGGCCTCCTCGACCAGCCCCGCGAAGGCGGTGGCGTCGGTGAGGGCGAGCAGGGCGGCCCGGTCGGTCCAGTGCAGGTGGGCGATCTGGTGGGCGAGGCTCCAGCCGGGTGCGGGCGTGGGCTTCGCCCAGTCTGCGGCGGGCAACTCGCCGACCAGGGAGTCGAGTTCCCAGCCCTCCTCGCGGAGATCGGCGAAGACGGCGAAGGCGTTCTCGACAGCGGACGGATCGGGCACGGGTGCGCTCCCCTTCTCGGCGTGAGGGGAAGCGTGGCAGCCGTCAGGAAAACAATCAAGCGTGCTTGCATTTATTTTTTGGAGGTGAAGGGGCTTGAGGCGCCGGGGACTTGGAACGGCCGCCCGGCCCGGTGCGTGTGCGGGCTCGGGGCTTGCGCGGGCGTACGCCCGCGGCGAAGATCCACGTCATGGCCGAGCGCGAGGACGAAGACGTAGTCAGGGACGCGGACAGGAACGCGGACAGGGGCGTGGACGGGGACGAAGGCGTGCTCGCGGGCTCCGTCAAAGGCGTGATGTTCGACTTCTCCGGCACCCTCTTCCGCGTCGAGCCCACCGAGGACTGGCTGCGCGCGGTCGTGGCGGACGCCGGTATCGACCTGTCCGAGGCCGAACTCGTCTCCTTGGCCGCCCTGCTCGAAGAGGCGGGCGCCCTGCCGGGCGGCGCCTCGCCGCGGCGGCTGCCGGCCCGGCTGGAGCCGCTGTGGCGCGAGCGGGACCTGAGCCCCGAGCAACACCGGGCGGCCTACACCGCCCTCACCCGCGAGGTGCCGCTGCCCTCCGCGGAGCTGGCCGACGCCCTCTACGAGCGGCACTGGACCCCCGCGGCCTGGCGGCCCTACCCCGATACCGCGGCCACGCTCGCAGCCCTGCACGAACGGGGCGTCCCCGTCGCCGTCGTCAGCAACATCGGCTGGGACCTGCGCCCCGTCTTCCGCGCCCACGGGGTCGACCGGTTCGTCGACGCGTACGTGCTCTCCTTCGAGCACGGAGCCCAGAAGCCCGATCCCCGCCTGTTCCGGATCGCCTGCGAGACGCTCGGTTTGGCGCCCGCGGACGTGCTCATGGTCGGGGACGACGCCGTCGCGGACGCAGGGGCCGCGGCGTTGGGGTGCCCGGTCCGGCTGGTCGAACACCTGCCGGTCGAGCAGCGGCCGGACGCGCTGGGCGTGGCGCTCGGGCAGCTCGGGCAGCACTGACGGCGCTGACGGCGAGCACCGTCAGCCTGCATCGGCATCGGCATCGGCGCCGACCGCCCCACGGCTGAAGTCCATCGTCCAGTTGTGGACCCAGCTCGTGCCCCCGTCGGCCGAGAAGAACTGCTCCCAGCACGGGGAGTCCGTCCCGGTCCGCGACCATACGAAGCGCACCAGGACGGCCTTGCCGTCGTAGGTGTCCTCGCCCTCGAAGACGCCCGTCCCCGTGGCCGCGTCGAACCGTCCGGTGACGGGCGGGAAGAGCGTTCCGGTCCGGCGGCTCGCCCAGTTCAGGGTCCACTGGTCGCGCTCGGGGTCGTAGAGCCGCAGGGTCAGCCCGGCGAACCCCTTCGTCGGGAACTCGATCTCGTCGAAGCTCGCGGCACCGTCGAAGTGCCGGGTGGCCCGGGACACCGCCGGAAACGCCTCCCAGCCGCTGTCCGCGTCCAGGAAGTCGGCGAGCCGGCGGTTGGTGACGTCCCAGGTGCCGGCGAGGAAGTCGAAGTCGTTCATGTGCGGTCTCCCCATGATCTGTTCTCTGCAAGATCTGTTCTCTGCTGATGGGGGAACCGTAGGAGCACTCCACTGACATCCTGTGTCAGTGAAGTGCACGTGAAGTCCAGCCGACTGCTCTCGATCCTGCTCCTGCTCCAGACCCGGGGCCGGATGACCGCCGCCGAGCTCGCCGGGGAGCTGGAGGTGTCGGTCCGTACGGTCTACCGCGACGCGGAGGCGCTGGCCGCCGCCGGCGTCCCGCTGTACGGCGACGCCGGGCACAGCGGCGGCTACCAGCTCCTCGACGGCTACCGCACCCGCCTCACCGGCCTGGCCGCGGGCGAGGCCGAGGCGCTCTTCCTCACCTCCATGCCCGGACCGGCCGCCGAGCTCGGCCTCGGCCGGGCCCTGTCCACCGCCCAACTCAAGCTGCGAGCCGCCCTGCCCGCGGAGCTGCGTGCGCAGGCCGACCGGATGCGGCTGCGGTTCCACCTGGACGCGCCCGGCTGGTACGCGGAGCACGAGGAGACCCCCCACCTGGCGCGGGTCGCCGACGCGGTGTGGCGGGGGCGGATCGTCGAGGTCCGGTACCGGCGCTGGAAGGCACCCCACGAGGTGGACCGGCGACTGGCCCCGTACGGGCTGGTCCTGAAGGCGGGGCGCTGGTACCTGGTCGCGGGCACGGCTGCCGCACCCGAAGCCGCGGCCGCACCCGGCACGACGGCCCCCGCCGGCCCCCCGTACACCTACCGGGTGGACCAGGTCCTCGCGGTGCGCGAGACCGACGAGGAGTGCGCGCTCCCGGACGGCTTCGAGCTGGCCTCCCACTGGCGGCGCACCCAGGCGGAGTTCCACGAGCGGCTGTACCCGGAGGAGGCGGAGGTACGGGTCTCCGCGCGGGCCGCCGCCCGACTGTCGGGCGCCCAGGCCGGGGCCCTGGCCACCACCGGGATCCCGGACCCCGAACTGCCCGGGTGGACCAGGGCGGTGCTGCCGATCGAGTCGCAGGACCACGCGGAGGCGCAGTTCCTGGAGCTCGGCGCAGAGGCGGAGGTACTGGCCCCGCCGGCCCTGCGCCGGCGCATCGGAGCGGCGGCCGCCGCGACGGCGGCGCGCTACGGAACTGCGGGGGCGGGGGCCGCGACGGAGGCCGGGGCAGGGGCCGGGACGGGCGGCGCGGACAGGAACGGGTGAGCCCTTCCCTCCGGTGCGGGCGGCTGGGATGCTCCCCGCATGACGACTCCTCGGATGTACTTCGCCACTGCCGCCCTGAGCGCCCTCGCGCTGGGCGTGGCCATGGCCAGCGGCTGGGGCCAGGACTTCCCGGACGGGGACTCCCCCGCCTCCGGCTCCGGATTCTCGATCTCCGCCTGGTCGGCGGACTGGCCTACCGGGACGACCCGCGTCGAGGCGAACGTCCAGCACGCCGACGTGACGCCCCGGCCGGCCGGCGACATCATCTGGAGCTGACCGGACCGGGCGTGGCCTGATCTCACCCCACCCCTCCCCGCGCCACTCCTCAAACCCCCCTGGAATCACGGGAGTCGGTATACCGTCATCGCCGACCACGACGGGCACGAGGTACGAGGTACCAGGTACCGAGCACGGGGGCTGGAGCGACATGAGTGTCGACGTTCGCTATCGGGTGGAACGGATCGCGCTGGCCCTGATGTCCATATCGGGCGTCGTGGTCCTGATCGCGGACCTCCTCGGGTGGCTCGACGCACTCGCTCCCGGGGGTGCGCTCCCCAAGGTCACCCTGCTCATCCTGAGCACGGTCACCGTGTTCCTCCTGCTGGAGATCGACCGCCTGCGCAAGCTCGACGTGGTGGAGGCGAAGGTCATCCAGCTCGATGCAACCCTCACGGCGCAGGTCGCCCGGCTCGACGACACGCTCCGGACGCAACTCGCCCAGCTGGACATCGACACCGTCGCGCAGCAGCTCAAGCAGGAGAACTACCTCGGCGTGATCCGGGTGCACGCGGAGTTCCCCGACGTGCGGTTCAACGCGTTCGTGGAGGGCGCCACCCAGGAGGTGGCCATCCTGCAGACCTTCATCCCCAACCTGGAACACCTCCAGCCCTCGCTGGAGAAGGCGCTGGTGGACCACGGAGTCCCGGTGCGCATCATGCTCCTGTACCCGTCCTCCCCCGTGGCGGGCCTGCGCGACGAGGCACTGCGTTCCGTACGGGACCCCGCCCTCGCGCTGGACGTGAAGGCCCGGGTGGAGATGTGCCTGGCCGGTCTCGCGGAACTGCACCGGGCGGTCGGGCCTACGGGCCGGGCCCTGCTCCAGGTGCGGGTGTACAACTCCCTGCCGTCCATCGCCGTACACAAGGCCGACGAGCACTTTCTGGTCAGTTCGTTCCTGCACCGCCAGCTCGCGATCAACTCCGCCCAGACCGAGATCGACGGCTGTGACACGGCGATGGGCCGGCAGGTCCAGAGAGAGCTGGACACGCTGTGGGAGATCGGCCGCGACGTGGCGCTCCCCGACTGGCGCGAGTCGCTCAGAAACATCAGCTGGTGATCCGGTTCCGGGTTCACCACCAGATCCACGGAAAGGTTCGGCCATGCACGACTTGGGCACTCCGGACGAGAAGGACGGGCTGCACGAGCTGGACGGGTTCGAGAACGGGCTGATCGAGCGCTTCGAGGAGCATCCGGTCCTCGCGAACATCACCCGGCTGCCCGACGAGGACTTCACCGCGCTCCTGCTCCAGCGGCGTTTCGTATCGCTCGCGTTCACCCCGTCCTACGACCTGGCCATCGACCTGCTGCGCGACGAGGAGGGGCTGCGGATCACCCGGATCATCCTGCGCGAGGAGTACCCGGACGCCCACGGGCACGCGCCCTCGCACCGCGAGGACATGACGGAGGACCTGCGCCGGCTCGGAGTGTCCAGGGAGGCGCTGGTGGCGTCGAGGCCCACGGCCGCGACGCGGCGCGCCATCACGGACACCCTCGAACTGATCGCGGACGCGGGCGGCCACGCCGACGCCGACCTGCGGCTGCTGACCTTCCTCCGCTTCTGGGGCGAGGTGCTGGTCTCCGTCGAGTACGGGCGGCTGTGGGAGCGGATGGGGCCGCTGTTCACGAGCGAGGGCGGTGGCCGGAACCGTTCGCGCTTCTACCACCCGCACCTGGTCCACGACGCGAAGACGCATTCGCTCGCGACGGTGTCCCTGCTGTCGGACACCCACTCCGACCGGCTGGCCGCGCGGGTGACCGAGCTCCTCGGCCGAGGCGACAGGACGGAGGGGGCGGACGGCTTCAAGGAGACCGAGGAGCGGGCGCTACGACTCAAGGCCGGCTTCTACGACCAGTTCCTGCCCGCGCTGGACTCCTCGACGACGGCCTGAGCACCCGACGGGCCGCGTACGGCTCTCCGAGCGGCTCTACCGGCGGGTCTGCGAGCGGACCGCGCCCATGCTCGCCACGATGACCAGCGCGATCGCCGCCGCGTCGAGCGCCGACAGGGCCTGGTTCAGGATCAGGAACCCGGCCGTCGCGGCGATCGCGGGCTCCAGGCTCATCAGGATCGCGAAGGTCGGCGCCGGCAGCCTGCGCAGGGCGAGCAGCTCCAGCGTGTAGGGCAGGACCGAGGACAGCAGCGCCACACCGAGGCCCAGGAGCAGGGTGCTGGGGAGCAGCAGCGCCGAACCGGCCTCGATCACGCCGAGCGGCAGGGACAGTACGGCGGCCACGGCCATCGCCAGGGCCAGCCCGTCCGCCTGCGGGAAGCGGCGCCCGGTCCGCGCGGCGAACACGATGTACGCCGCCCACATGCCGCCCGCCGCGAGGGCGAAGGCCACGCCGAGCGGGTCGAGGCCGCCCAGGCCGCCTCCGCCGTGGGTGGACAGCAGGACGACTCCGGCCAGTGCCAGCCCGGCCCACAGCAGGTTCAGCAGGCGGCGGGAGACCACGACGGAGAGCACCAGCGGGCCCAGCACCTCCAGGGTGACGGCGGGGCCGAGGGGGATCCGGTCGATGGCCTGGTAGATGAATCCGTTCATGCCGGCCATGGCCACGCCGAACCACACCACGGTCGACCAGTCGGAGCGGGAGTACCCGCGCACCTTGGGCCGGCAGACGAGCAGCAGCACCAGCGCGGCCGCGGCGAGGCGCAGCGTGACCACGCCGGCCGCGCCCGCCCTCGGCATGAGCATCACCGCGAGGGCGGCACCGAACTGCACCGAGACGCCCGCCGTGACCACTAGGGCGACGGGGCCGAAGCGGGCCCGGAAGGAGCCGTCCGCGGGGGTGACGGCGGGGGTGACGGCGGGGGTGGCGGGGGCCGGGGCGGTTGCCGTCGCTCGCGAGGGCTCGGTGGGCGTGGGGGTAGGTGCGGGCATTTATCCAGATTAGGGGGTGGGTAAGGACCGTGCGTCCGTGTTTTGCCTTACATCCCGTGTACGCCCGGTTCCGGCAAGGCCTCCGCCAGGACCTCCGCCAGGTGGCGGGCCCGGCCACCGGCGAGCTGTGCGATCTGCGTCCGGCAGGAGAACCCGTCCGCCAGCACCTCCGTACCCGGTGCGGCCGCCCGCAGCGACGGCAGGAGCTGTTCCTCGGCGCAGGCCACGGAGACCTCGTGGTGTCCGGGTTCGAAGCCGAAGTTGCCCGCGAGGCCGCAGCAGCCGCCGCTGAGCTCTCCCGTCAGCCCGGCGCGCTCGCGCAGCCGTCGGTCGGCGGCGTCGCCGAGGACGGCGTGCTGGTGGCAGTGGGTCTGGCCGGCGACCGGCCGGTCGAGGCGGGGCGGCTGCCAGTGGGGGGCGTACTCCTCCAGGGTCTCGGCGAAGGTTCGGACGGCCGCTGCGAGACGGGGTGCGCGGGGGTCCTCCGGGAGGAGGGCGGGCAGATCGGTGCGGAGCGCTGCCGCGCAGCTCGGTTCGAGGACGGTGACGGGTCCCTGCGGGTCGCCTACGGCGTCCAGGGTGCGTCGCAGGACCCTGCGGGCGGCGTCGAGGCGGCCGGTGGAGATGTAGGTCAGCCCGCAGCAGACGCGGCCCGTCTGCACCACGGGCTCCAGGCCGGCGGCCCGCAGCACCCGGACTGCGGCGTGGCCGGCCTCGGGAGCGAGGTACTCCGTGAACGTATCCGGCCACACCGTCACGACGGCCCCGCCCCCGGGCCCATCCCCGGGCCGAGCCCCGGACCCGGGCGCAGCACCAGACCCGGGCCGAGCCCCGGACCCTGGCGTGCCCTGCGGGCGGCTGTCCCCTACCCGCCCTTCCACCGTTCCCCGGGGCTGCGCCCCGGACCCCCTGGGGCTCCGCCCCAGACCCCGCGCCTCAAACGCCGGCGAGGCTGGATTTGGCCGATCCAGCC
>NZ_JBHVYI010000114.1:0-24309 GCF_042880975.1 Streptomyces sp. NPDC058289 | reverse complement strand
GACCCCTCTTACTAGTGGTCCTCGCAGCCGGGGCGCAACGACCCCCCTCCGACCGGGCGGGTGTCACCCCTGGTGGGGGCCGGTCTGAGGGGGTGATTTCGGGAAGTTCAACGACTACTATTCCGCCTCGTATGTGACCTAGGCCCTGTGGGGCGGGTCACCGCCCGGGGCCCCGAATCTCACCGTGCGTGCCCAGTCGTACGCCTTTCGGGGGAAGGTTTGGGGGCCTTCGTGACCCCCGGATCGAAGGCCACAGGCCCATCGAAGGCTGCCATTCACACGGCCCGCCACAACGCCCTGCTCTCCGTTGCCGCTCCTCGTTTGGAACCATCGCCGCGGGACATGCGTGGGGGAATCGGGGGAATGGTTGAGATCTTGGTCCGGAGAGGAAGAGGACGACCGTGAACACCACAGGGAAGACCCCGTCCCGGCGCACCGTGCTCGCCCTGGGAGCCGGAGCGGCACTGGCCGCCTCGCTGCCGGCGGGCGGGAGCGCCTTCGCCGCGACCGCGTCCCCCGGCGGCAGCAACGCGGTCGCGCACCGACTGGCGGCACTGGAACGGGAGCACTCCGCCCGCCTGGGCGTCTACGCCCATGACACCGCCACCGGCCGCACGGTGCGGTACCGGGCGCAGGAGCGCTTCCCCATCTGCTCGGTCTTCAAGACCCTGGCGGTGGCCGCCGTACTGCGTGACCTCGACCGGGACGGGGAGTTCCTGGCCAAGCGCGTCCGCTACACCGCGCAGGAGGCCTCCGCCTCCGGGCACGCCCCGATCACCGGCCGGGCGGAGAACGTCGCCCGCGGGATGACGATCGCGGAGCTGAGCGATGCCACGATCCGCTTCAGCGACAACGCCGCCGCCAACCTCCTCCTGCGCGAGCTGGGCGGCCCGGCCTCGGTCACCCGCTTCGCCCGCTCGATCGGGGACGGGGTGACCCGTCTGGACCGGTGGGAACCGGAGCTGAACACCGCCGAACCCCGGCGGGTGACCGACACCACCTCCCCGTACGCGATCGGGCGGACCTACGAGCGCCTCGTCCTCGGCACCGCGCTGGAAGCGGCGGACCGGCGGCGGCTCACCGACTGGCTGCTGGGCAACACCACGGGCGGCGAGCGGCTGCGGGCCGGCCTGCCGGGGAACTGGACCGTGGCGGACAAGACCGGCGCAGGCTCGTACGGCACCAACAACGACGTGGCCGTCGCCTGGCCCCCCGGCAGGCCGCCCCTCGTCATCGCCGTCCTGACGACCAAGCCCCGACCCGACGCCGCGCCCGACAACCCCCTCATCGCCCGGACTGCCGCGCTCCTGGCCACGGCGCTGACCGGGAGGTGATCCACACCCGAGCCGCTCGAGGTCGGGGTGCCCCTCTCTCAGAGGGCGGTACGTAAGCTGATGTCCGGTTCGGTCGTCGCTTGATCGTGTGACTGCGGGGAATCCCGGCCAATCGACGGGCTTGGTCGTGTTGGAGTGGTGTGGTGAGCGACCGCAAGCCCTACAAGAGCGACTTATCCGACGAACGCTGGGCGCTGATCGAGCCGGTACCCACTGCGTGGAAGGCGAAGCATCCCTCCGTCAGTGGTCACCAGGGCAGCTACGAGATGCGGGAGATCGTCAACGCGCTCCTTTACCAGTCCCGGACCGGCTGCCAATGGGACTACCTGCCGCCGCCTGGCGCGGTGAAGTACTACTTCTACAAATGGCGCGACGACGGTACCGACAAGGTCATCCACGATCTGCTGCGCTGGCAGGTGCGTGAGAGCCGGGGACGATTAGCCGACCCGAGCTTGGTGGTGCTCGACACCCAGAGCCTGCATGCCGCCGCCGGGGTGCCCGCGGCCACGACCGGATGGGACGCCGCCAAGAAGGTACCGGGCCGCAAGCGGGGGCTCGCCGTCGATGTGCTGGGCCTGGTGATCGCCGTGGTGGTGCTGGCCGCTTCCGTGCACGACAACGTCTTCGGCACCGCGTTGCTGGACAAGGTCGCAGCAGGGACCTCCACGGTGACGAAGGCCCTGGTGGACCAGGGGTTCAAGAAGAGCGTGGTCGACCACGGCGCCAGCTTGAGCATCGCGGTGGAGATCGTCGAGCGCAACCCGGCCAACCGCAGCTTCGTCCCGCAACCGATCCGCTGGAGAGTCGAGCAGACCAACGGGATCTTGATGCTGCACCGCAGGCTGGTCCGCGACTACGAGCACCGCCCGGTCTCGGCCGAGTCACGGGTGTACTGGGCGATAAGCGACGTAATGGCCCGTCGGCTGACGAGCACCTCCGCCTCGTCCTGGCGCGGCGCGTGAGCGGCGACCCGCAGCAGACCCTCGGCGCCCTGCTGGCCCGCCTGGAGGTCCGCGAGCGGCAGATCGCCGTGGAAGCGGAGGCCGCTCACTAGCAGATCGCGCAACTGACCGCGCTGCTGAACGGACTCGCCCAGGCCGCCGAACACATCACGATCACCCGCAAGACGCTCCTGGAGCTGCCCGACGAAACGGCTCCGGCACCGGCCACACCGACTCCGGCCCTGCCGGACGGCCCCGCGTACCAGCAGATCATGGCCGTGTTCGCCGAAGCCAGCACCCCACTACGGGCGAGGAACGTGTGCGAGGTAATGGATCTGGATCTCCTGCCGAACAACATCAACAACGTCCGCAAACTGAAGCGCCTAACCGGGCGTGGAATCCTGGCCGAGACCGAGCCAGGACTGTTCACCAGGCCGCGACCGTAACTGCCCGGACGTCCCCTCCCCTTCGAGGGCCAGCGGGGCTGAGGCCGGTGGGTGCGCTGACCGACTCGTGTGCGCCGTTACGGGCAGCTGGAATGAACCGTAAATCATAGAAATCTTCATTAAGGCCGCACTAGGCTGGCCGCCACCAGAAGATGACGCTTCGCCACATGGACGTCTGCAACGGTCTGCTGCGCCCGGTGCGCCTCGGGCCGGCGACGCCCCGACGACCGACTCGACGAGAGGGGACGGGACATGACGCGTTCCCGAAGGCCGGCACGGTTCAGCTTCTTACCGGGAGTTCTGGGCCTGGTGATCCTGTTCGCACTGAGTGGCTGCGCAACCAGCTCCGGCGACTCCGCGCACGCCGCACCCACGAAACCGGCGCTGGACGTCTGCGCTTTGGCGACCGAGGAGGAGGTCGGGGCGGTCCTCGGCCAACCGGCAAAGGGAAGGCGGGATGACAGCGTCCTGCCCGGCCGCACGCAGTGCACCTACGTGAACGCCGCTGCCAAGGGCCGCATCGTCTTCATCGCCCTGCTGCCCTTCGAGGTCAGCCAGCACACCAAGCCCGGCACTCTACCGGTGGCCGGAGTGGGCGACGTGGCTCTGTACGACGAAGCCTCGATCGGTGGCCATCTGTACGTGCGCAAGGGCTCGGTCAACTTCGCCGTCAACTACGCCTTTGATCCCCTTGCCCCGGGAATCCCCGACCAGCACTCCAGTCAGATCCGCGACCACCTCGAAACGCTGGCCCGCGCGATCGTGTCAAGGCTGTGAGCGGCCGCGCCTGCGTCAGCCCACCTCGATGACGGAGAACCGCCCGCCCCAAGGATCGGCGAGCCGGGCCGCCCGGCCGTACGGGGTCTCCTCCAGCCGTCAAGGACTTGCCCGACGGCCTGGCGTACGGTCAGGTCGGCGTCGGTGACGGCGAAGTGCACCTGCCAGTGCGGCCACCCCGGTGCCATGCCGCAGCGGATGCCCGCCACCGGTTCGCCGTCAACCAGCAGGTCCACGGTGCCGCCGCACTCGTGGACGCGCTGTGACACCTCGTCGGCGCTGTCCACCGGCGCAGTAGGTGGTCCACCCGGCGGCGGGGGGCTGCCGATACCGGCGACCTTGGCGCCGCTCAGGGTGGCGCGCACGTAGGCGCCCAGCCGCGTCGGCCTGAGAGGCGTACTCGTCGATCGGCCGGGAGCCCCCACAGTCACACGATCAGGCGACATAGAAACGAACATCAAGTCACATATCGCCCTCTCAGAGCTCCGCCACCCGTAGCTCGACCGCCAGCCGGCCCGGCCGCCCCTCCTCCGCCACCAGCGGCCGCCCCACCCGGGCGGTCTCCGCGCACAGGAAGTGCCGGTGCTCCTGCGGCGCGAGGTCAGCCATTCCCCGTGCGAGTTCGGCGCCCGGGTTCCAGACCACCACGTCGCTGTGGTCGTGGTGGGCGAAAGCGACGATCCTGCCGAGGACCTCGTCGCGCACCGTGGTGACGGGCGCCGGCTCCGTCTGGAACCGCTCGACGCGGTCCACGGGGGTGAGCGTGCCGTCCTCGTCCTCGTAGCGGCGTCGGGTGAGCCCGTCGGTGTGTTCGGGGCCGAGGCCCGCGAGGTGTGCCCGTCCCAGGTCGCCGATCCGTACGTAGGTGTGGAGCGCGGCGGTCGCGGTGTGGTCGCCCCGGTCCTCGATCTCGATGAGGCAGCTGTCGGTCAGGGTGTACCGAGCCACGAGGACGAACTCCTCGGGCCACAGTGCGCGGGTCGCCGGCGAGGGCCGCAGCGTGCATTCCACGACGACCCGGTCCGCGTCCTCCTCCCACGCCGTCAGCTCCCAGTCGGTGGTCCGCGCGAACCCGTGCGAGGGCGAGCCGGCGGGGCCGGCCGGGCCGAACCACGGCCAGCACAGCGGGACTCCGCCGCGAACGGCCGTTCCGCGCCGCCACAGGTCGGGGTCGGCGGACCACAACACGCCGGGGTCGTCGGGCCGGGCGCCGGCCGGGCGCCAGCTGACGAGCTGTCCGCCCTGGATGCTCAGACACGCCTGTCCGACGCGCGGGTGGTCCACGACGAGGACCTGGAAGTCCGCGTACCTGCGGCGGGTGAGGGCCGGGGAGAGCTGCTCCTCGACGGGCAGGGTCCGGAACTTCTCGAAGATCTGGTCCATGCCCCGACCTTCCTGCACGGCACCGAGCGGGTCAAATCATCACGGTTGGGGAGAGTTGCCCTCTTCATGATGGTTGTGCCGAACGGGGTCGTACGGCAGTGGGGAACCGAGGCCGGGGCCAAGGGCCCCCCTCTGGGGGACCATCGGCGGCCCTGGGGCGTGGCTCCCCGTGGCTAGGGTCGTAGTCATGACCACTCAGCGAATCCTCGACCTCGACCGCGACGCGCTCTCCGCCCTGCGCGGACGCGATCTGACCCGGGCGGTGGCCGCCGCCGAGGGCCGGACCATGGTGGCCGAGGTCTTCGCCGAGCGTGCCGCGCTCTCCCCGCACCCGGACGGGCGCGGCGTGCACAACGCCGAGCTGGTGGCCGCCTTCGGCGCCGACATCGTCATCCTCAACCTCATCGAGCGGGCGTGGGACGGGGAACGGCTCGTCATGCCCGGCCTCGGGACCTTCACGTCCTTCACGGATCTCGCCCGCCTGATCGGTCGCCCCGTGGGCGTGAACCTGGAGCCCGGCGACGTCCCGGAGATCCGCCGCGCCACCTCCGAGCACGCCCGGCGCCTCATCGACATGGGCGCCGCACTGCTGTGCATCACCGCCAACCCCGGAACGGGCGGCACCTACGACGGCATGGCGCGGGTCACCGAGGAACTGCGCAAGGGACTCGGTGACGACGCGGCCCTGTGGTCGGGCAAGATGCACCACGCGGGCTGCCCCGAACGCGTCACCCCCGCACGGCTGACCGCCCTCGTCGACGCCGGCGCGGACGGCGTGGTCGCCCCTCTGCCGGGCACGCTGCCCGGCATGACCCGCGAGCTGGCCGCGACGGCCGTCGCCGCGGTCCAGGACGCGGGCGCGATCGTCATGGGCGCCATCGGCACCAGCCAGGAGGGCTCCCACGCCAACGTGGTGCCGCAACTCGCCCTCAACGCCAAGGAAGCCGGCTTCGACGCCCACCACTTCGGCGACTCCTACCTCCCCGGTATGTGCGACCCCGAGGTCATGTACGCCTACTCGGTGGCCATCCGCGGCCGCCGCCACACCTGGAACCGGATGTCCTTCTCCCCCGGCCGCTCCGCCCACGCCGAGGCCGCACCTGGCGGCACCTGGTAGTCCCCCTCGTATCGACCGGAACGGGCACCAGGCAAGTGGACGCATTGGCCCACCACTCCAGGCGCGCCGTCTTCTCGCAACGATCCGTCCCCCGAGCGTAAACCCCGGCCGCTGCCGGCTCCTGGGAGTGGGGCCGCGCGGGGCGGGCATCCGCAGGACATGGACAACTCATCGCACGACGCGGAGCGCGAACCCGCACCGCGAAGAGAGTCACGGCGGCTGCCGTGGTGGGGACGGGCCGTCGGTGGGCTGGCAGTGCTCGCGCTGGTGCTGGTCCTGGCCGGCCGTTTCAGTCTTCTGCCCGGCTTCGGCGACCTGTTCCGCCAGGACACCGTGGACCGCTCGGGGCCGGTCCTGCTCAAGTCCATCCAGGACATGCACCGTTATGAGGGCGCCGCCGGCAACTTCCAGGTCGTGGTGGACCTGGAGAAGGACGCGGCCTTCCTGCCTGACTCGGTCCGGGGAACACGGACCCTCTACGTCGGAGCGGGCTCCGTGAGCGGTTACGTGGACCTGGGCGGGCTCGGCGAGCAGGCCGTCACCGTGAACGAGGAGCGCACCAAGGTCTCGCTCCGCCTGCCCCACGCCGTCCTCGGGACGGCGGCACTGGATCTGGACCGCTCCTACGCCGTGTCCAAGCAGCGGGGACTGCTGGACCGGCTGGGCGACCTGTTCACCGACAATCCGGCCGGTGAACAGGCCGTACAGCGCCTGGCCGTTCAGCACATCACGGAAGCGGCTCGCGACAGCGGGCTCGTGGAGCGCACCGAGAAGAACACCACCACGATGCTGGAAGGCCTACTCCACTCCCTGGGCTTCCAGGAGGTCACGGTCGACTACGTGTGACCTTGCACGACGCGCGCCTTCAGCTTGATGTCCGACGCAGCACCAGGGAAACGAAGCCCCAGGCGTCCCGGTAGGTGCGCAGCCATTCGGTGCGGCGGGCGGTGGCTGTCGCCAGCACGTGCCCGCTGTCCGGATCGGCGGGGTGGTCGAGGGCCCATGAGGCCAGTGACCCCCAGCAGGCCCATTCGTAGGCGTCCAGCTCACCGCGCGTGCTGACGTGCCCGTGGACGGGAGTCCACCCGTCGGCGACGACGAGGTCCACGGTGGTCGCCAGGTCGGCCAGGTCCCCGAACATCTCGACGGCCTCCGGGGACGGGGAGCGGTCCCAGAATCCCTCGCCGATCAGCACCCGACCGCCGGGAGCGAGGTGCTTGCGGGCGGCGGCGAGGGTGGGCAGGAGTCCGCCGTAGGCGTGCGTGGCCCCGACACTGACCACCAGGTCGAACGGCTGTGGGGAGGCGAAGTCCGCGGCCTCCTGGTGGTGGAGGACCAGCCGCTCCGGGACGCCGAGGCGGTCCGCTTCCCGGCGGGCCTGCGCCAATGCGTCCTCGGAGATGTCGACGCCCTCGGCGTGCAGGTCCGGGCGGGTGGCCAGGGCGCGCAGGAGCCATTCCCCGCTGCCGCAGCCGAGATCGAGCATGCGCTCGTCGCCGCGCGGGAGGCCTCGTTCCAGAAGCCGGCGTACCGAGTCGTCGTCGAGCGGAGATTTTATCGGGTGATCGACATGGGCGATCCTGGAGATCTGTTCACGGTTCACCGGCGCAGCCTGCCAGCACCCGGAGGCCGGGCGCACCCCGATTTCGATCACGGACTCGAACATCCGTGTATGGCGAAACCAGGGATGCCCAGCCCCGTACGATCCCTTTCAGTGGATCTCCACACCACGCGCGGGCGCTCAAGTGCCGTGGCAAAAAGGGAGCTTGACCGGTGTTAGACGTGGACCTGAACGTGGACGTGGTGCGGGAGTCGGCCCGGGCCGGACGGGTCGTGCTCTTCGAGGAGTCGGCACGGGACGGCGCACAGGCGAAGACCTTGATGAGCGGCGACTTCCGCGTGCGGCTCGCCCGTGAGCAGGGGGCGGTGTTCGGGGCCGACGGTCCTCGGCACGTGGTCTTCGCCGCGGGATTCCCCTCCGTGTGCGGTCAGGAATACGAGGCGACCCGGCAAGTCGCCCTGGAGGCACAGGATTCGGTGAGCCCGTCCGCGATCTGCCGGGGCACGGTGGAGGACGTACGGCTGGCACTGAGCGCGGTACGGGGTGCGGCGCACGGGCGGATCATGGTGATCGTCGCCGCCTCGGAGGCCACGGCCCGCGCCCTGGTGCACAGTGACGCCCGCTCGGCCCTGGACCGGGGCCTGGACGTGGTCAAGGAGGCCGTGGACCGTGCCGGCGGCACGGCGGTGGACGTGTGCCTGGTGGACGCGCCGCGCGCGGACCACACCTTGGTGGCCGAGTACGCGGGCCGGATGACGGCGCAGGGGGCGGCCACGATCGTGCTGGCCGACACGGTCGGCGACCTGCTGCCCGGCCAGACCCAGGACCTCTTCCGGCGGGTCGCCGCCGGCGCCGGTCAGGACACGGTCCTGGTCTCGCACCTCCACAACGACCTCGGCCTCGGCCTGGCCAACACCCTGGCCGCCCTCGAGAGCGGAGCGCGGGTCGCGGCCTGTTCCTGGCTGGGCATGGCCGAGCGCAGCGGGATGGTCGCCACCGAGCAACTGCTCTTCCTCCTCGCGCACGACCGGGCCAAGGCCGCGCACGTCCTGGGGCCCGACTGCGAGCCGTGGTGGACGCAGCCGGACCTGACGCGGCTGCCCGGCATCGCCCGGATGGTGTCCGCGGAGACCGGGGTGCCGCTCACCGTCACCACTCCGATCGTGGGCAGCGGGGTCGCCACGATCTCCACCGGAACCCCCTTCACCCACCCGCGCACCTTCCAGCCCTACGATCCCGAGCAGCACCTGGGCCTCGCACCGACTGTCGTACTGACCCACCTCGCCAGCCGGCGCGTGCTGCGCGCGGTCGCCGAGCGCCTGGGCCACCAGCTGGATCCGGACCAGACCGGCGAGGCCCTGACCTGGGTCAAGGACCGCGCCTACCGCCTGAACCAGGCCCAGGTCCCCGACGCGGACTTCGCCGCGTACCTCGAGGCCCTCACCGCCGCCACGCCCAACCCGAACCCCGCACCCGCACCCGCACCCGCACCCGCACCCGCACCCTGAACGGACTCACCCCATGTCGGACACCCGCCTTCCGGACACCGGCGCCGCCGCCGACGCCTTGCGGGCCGGAGGGGCCGTCATCCTGCCCAACCCCAGCCCGCTCACCTACGTCGTCACCGCCACCACCCCCGGGGCCGTCAACGACGCGAAGGGCCGCCCGACCGACCAGGAAGTCGCCCTCTGGGTCCACGACGACGCCGTCTGGCGCGACCTCGGCACGGAACTGGAACTGACACCGGCCGCGCTCCGCACCTCGTTCGCCCTGCTGCGCGACGAACTCGTCACGCTCCTGGTGCCCGTACGCGCAAACGCGCGGCCGTCGCCCTGGACCGGACCCGCCCTCCGCGACGGCCACCTCCTGCTGTTCGGCGCACACTGGCGGCCGCTGTCCGCCCTGCTGACGGGCTTTCCGCACCTCTACGTCAGCAGCGCCAACCGGACCGGGCAGCCACCGGCGGACACCGCGCCCCGGGCGACGGCCATGTTCGGGCCCGGCATCCCGGTCGTCGACGCCGACGCACTGCGCCGCCCCGGCACCCCGCACGCGGCCACCACCATGCTGCGCATCGGCTCCGGCGGAAACCTGGCGCACGTCCGGCAAGGAGCCCAGGACCAGGCACACGGCCCCGACCCCGAGGTCTATCTGGCAGGCCTGCGGGCGGCGCACGGCGGCAGGTGACGTCGATCAGCCCCGGCGCGCCCCTTCCAGGCGCCCGACCCGCCCCTTCTCCCCCGACGCCCAGCAGGCGCCGTCCGCCGTGCAGGCGACCGTGTCGAACGAACCCGGGTCGAGCGCCCGCCAGGTGCGGCCGCCGTCCCCGGTCACGTCCGTGCCCGTCGGGCCCACCGCCAGGGCCGTGCCGGCCCCGTACGGGAACCAGGCCGCGCCAGAGCGGTAGGCCGGCGGCGGCGTCGACGCCGGGCGCCAACTCCGGCCCCTGTCCGAGGACACTGCCGCTGCCTGCGGGGAGGCCTGCCCGGTGCGGTAGTCACCGCCGACCGCGAGGCCCCTCGTACGGTCCCTGAAGGCGAGGGCGAAGACCCCGCGCGCGGGGTCGCCCGCGGGGAGGGTGGACTCGGCGGCCCGCCAGGTGAGGCCGCGGTCCGCGGAGTGCAGCACCCGCGCGACCGGGCCGCCGCCGGTGGCCAGCCAGACGTCGCGCGGCCCGGCGGACACCAGGCACTGGCCGCTCGCCGCGAAGCCCGCCTCACCCGGCAGGGCGTCCGGCATCCCCGCGTTCGGCAGCACCCGCCAGCTGCGGCCGCCGTCGTCCGTGGACAGGATGCGGAACTTGCCGTCCACCGGGTCGCTCATCGCGAGCCCGTGGCGGGAGTCGAAGAAGGTGAGGCAGTCGTAGAAGGCCCGCGGGTCGGGGTTTCGGAAGGTCTCCGTCCACGTGGCGCCGCCGTCCTCGGTGCGCAGCACCCTGGAGGCCTCGCCTTCGCCGATGGACAGGGCCACGGCGCGCCGCCCGTCGAAGGCCTCGATGTCCCGCAGCTCCAGCCCCTCCGCGACGGCCCCGGGCGGTGAGACGTCGCGCCAGCTGCGACCGCCGTCGGAGGTGCGCAGTACGGTCCCCTTCGAGCCGGCCGCCCAGGCCGTGGACCGGCTCACCGCCGCCAGCCCCCGGAAGCGGGCGTCCTTGCCGGTCTCCTTCAACGCCCAGCGCGCACCCCGAAGGTCCCGTGACCCGTCTGCGGCCTGCGCCGGGGCGGCCACCACCCCCAGCAGCAGGGCCGCCGCGCACATGCCAACTCCCAGAAGTCTCATGGCGCCGGAAGCTAACGCACCCCGGATTCGGCGTCCAGGGCGCGTCCCGGCCACCGACCGCCACCCGCATCCGGCCGCTGCCGCTGCGTCGCCGCTCTAGAGCAGCCCTCGAAGTGTCCGGTACACGCGCAACTGCGCGACCTCGTAGGACAGTTCCGTGACCCCGGATTCGGGCGCCGGGTGGTACCTGCCCGCGCAGACCGAGAGGTTGACGATGAGGTAGGCGGACCAGCGGCGGCCCACTCCCCTGCCGTCGCTGAAGACCCGGTCGCCGTTGACCCACCAGACGACCGACCCCTTCCCGAACTCGACCTTCACGTCGATCCACGCTCCGGGCCGGACCGCCGGGTCACGGTGGTAGCGGTGGGCCTCCCGGACGTGGTTGGAGAGTTCGAGGAGGTCCGGGTTGTCGGGGTGGTACTCGAAGACGTCGATCTCCTGGCCGCCGTCGCGCCAGGTCCAGATGGCGGGCCAGGCGCCGAGCTGTACCGGCAGCTTCACCCGGGCCTCCAGCACGTCTCCGGTGCGCACTTGGAAGCCCTCGTCGCTGCCCTCGGTGGTGAGCAGCCCGCAGTCCCATTCGCCGTCGGAGCGCGGCGTCGCCCGGAAGACCCCGCCGCGGCTGTAGGCGGGGTCGTCGGTGAGGTGGTCCAGCTTGTTGTCGCCCGGGTTGACGGGGCCGCCGTCGGGATAGGCCCACGAGTGGCCGGCGATCCACTGGGTGGGCGAGGCGAAGTCGGCGGTGAAGACGGGAGTTCGGCGTGGGCGGGGCAGGAGGCGCAGCCGTTCGATCATGTCCGTGAGCATGCGGGTTATCTGCCCGCCAGGAGTCCCCGCACACCTGAATCATCACGCACGGCAACCGGTTGAGTACTTTACGTTCCCATGCGGCCGGGGCCGGACGGTGCCAGGACGTGCACCCACGCGTGCGCCGACTCCACGAGCGACTCCCGCTTTCCGTGACCCACCCCTATTGCGTAAGGTCCGATTACGGTGAGCACTTATTACCAATCGAGGGGGACGACGGCGATGCCGGACAGTGGGATCAGTGAGCTCGTGCGGATGTGGATCAGCGGCTGGGTCGTCTCGCGCGGCAGCTCGGACCCGATCGACGAGCCCTGGGGGTGGACGATCGACGTCGGGCAGCCCAAGCACGTCGCCCGGCACGTGTTGCCGGAACCCTCCGAGGCCGATGTGCGCAAGATCGTCGCTGCGACGAGCGCGCCCGGGACCTGGCTGAAGCTGTTCGCCGAGGAGCAAGCGGTCCTGCCCTGGGTCGGGCCGGGCTGGCGAAGCGACAGTCCCGGCTTTTTGATGACCTGTCCCCTCGTGCCGGAGCGCCCTGAGGTGCCGGCCGGTCACACGCTCACCCGTTGGACCCGGGGCGGCGTCAGCCGCGTGCTGGTCCGCACGCGGGACGGGCACTTCGCCGCCCGTGGACAGATCGCCCATGTCGGCTCCCGTGTCGGTGCCCATGTCGTGGTCGACCAGGTCGAGACCGCCGCCGAGCACCGGCGCAAGGGCCTCGGCGGCCTGGTGATGCGCACGCTCCAGAGCACCGCGTACGAGGCCGGCGCGCGGACCGGCCTCCTGGTCGGCACGCCCGACGGCCGGGCGCTCTACTCCGCGCTGGGCTGGACCGCGCACTCCCCGATGACGAGCCTCTGGTACGAGCCGTCGGCGGATGTCAGCCGATCCCCACGGTGAACGCCGCCCTGTAGCCGCCCGCGTCCGGCGACGGGGTCAGGGTCATCGCGGCGCCCGAGTCCCGGTAGCGGCTGTCCCGGGTGTTGGGGTGGGCCGGGGCCTTGCGGCGGGCATAGGGCTGGAGCGCGTACACGCGCAGCAGGAGTTCCTCGGGGAAGAAGAACTGCGAGGTCGTCTCGGTGTGCCGGTCGGGGCGGACCTTGAAGTGGATGTGGGGCGCCAAACCCCGGTACCAGCCCGGCACGATGGTGCGGAAGGTGCACCGCCCGGCGGCGTCCGTGAGCTGGGTGCCGCGCAGGAAGGTGTCCTTGCCGGTGGAGTAGGTGCCCGAGCTGTCTGCGTGCCAGATGTCGACCGTGGCGCCGGCGACCGGGCGGCAGCCGGCCGATGCCCGGAGCACCGTCAGGTCCAGGCGGAACGGCACGCCGGCCCGGCCTTCCGTGATGTCGGACCGGACCCGGTCCAGGTCGAGGTAGTACGGGCCTTGGCCGGCTTCCGTGGTCAGCACGCACGCCGGGGTGGACGGTCCCGTCCCGGTCGGGGTCGCGTGGGGGGCCGGGGACGCGGGGCCCTCGGGCCGGCCTGCCGCCCCCCGGGTGGTCGCCGGACCCGAGCAGGCGGCCGCCAGTGCGGCGACGCCGGCCGATCCGGCGGCCAGCAGGAGGGTGCGGCGGCTGGTCCGGGCGTTGCCGTTCTCCGTCATGCGCACCCCTTCGCACGGTTCTGGAGCCGCCATGGCGGACGGCCACCGGCCGCGCCCACCGTGCCGGACGGCAGCGGCCCGGACCGGGACCGACACGCCTCGGGTCCCCGCGATCCACCGCCCGGACCGGCTCCGGCGCGCGCGGGCCGTGCGGGCCGACGCGCGCCCGGACCGGATCAGGCCGGAAGCTCGTCCACGAGTTCCGTCAGGGCCGCCGCCAGCGCGGCGAGGCCGGGTCCGGCGGGGCCGCCGGGCTCCGCCATGTACGTGTCCCGGCGGATCTCGACCATCAGCGCGCCCACCCGGTCGTCCTTGCCGTAGTACTTCAGCGGCACGTACGTACCGGCGAAGGGACTGTCGAGCCCGGTGCCGCCGAAGCACGCGAACGCCTTCTCGGCGGCGGCCAGCAGGGCGGGCGGGGTGTGGAAGGGGTCCGTGCCCAGGCAGATCGGCGGTCGGCTGCCCTCGCCGTGGAGTTCGTACGGGAGGGGCTCCGTCGGGTACGAGTGCACGTCGATGATCACCGCTCGCCCGGCGGCCTCCAGCCGGTCCTCCACGGCCCGCGTCATCGCCTCCGCGTACGGGTGGAAGTAGCGGTCGAGCAAGGGGCGGACGTCGAGCCCCTCGGGGCGCAGGCGCTCCCGGTGGGTGGAGTGCGTGTAGACCGCCCCCATGCCCACGGCGAGCATCTCCTCGCGCTCGTCGGGGAACCGCTCCGGGTCGATGACCAGCCGGGACAGCCCGTTGACGAACTGCCACGGCGTGACGGCGGAGGCGGCCGCGGCCGCTGCGGCGATCTCGGCGGTGTGGGAGTCGGTGATGTGGTCCAGCTCCCGGTCGAGGTCCCGGTCGGACAGGCGGATTCCCCGGCGGACGGACTCCGGTACGACCCGCGAGGAGTGCGGCACGTGCAGGATCACCGGCGACGTGCCGGCGCCGGGGAGGATCTCGAAGGGCTCGGGCCGATGGTTCACGTGCAGCTCCTCTGGTGACGGCCGGCCCGTGGACGCGAGCTGCCCGGATCCGCTGATCGAGGGACCCGCACGGCGTTTCTCCCCGGGACGGAGCGGGACACCGGTATCAAGGGCCGGTCCCTGCTCTTGGATTGGAACCCCATGCTCTCGAACGTTCTGCGCGTGGCCGCCGGCGCCGCACTCGCCGCCGGGCTGGTCACCGGGCCCACGGGGCCGGCTTCGGCCGCCGCCACCTGTGCGTACGCGCCGGACGGGAAGGCGGCCAGGAGCGTGGGGACTCCGCCCGGGGACGTCAGCCGTCTGCGGCCGTACGCGGCCACGCTCCACACCAACCACGGCACCGTGGTCTTCGAAGCCGATACGGCGAAGGCGCCGTGCACCACGAACTCCTTCGCGTACCTGGCCGGCCGGAAGTACTTCGACGGGACCACGTGCCACCGGCTCACCACCGTCGGCATCTTCGTCCTGCAATGCGGAGACCCGACCGGTACCGGCTCCGGCGGGCCCGGCTACCGGTTCGGGGACGAGAACCTGACGGGCGCCGTCTATCCGGCCGGCACCGTCGCCATGGCGAACGCGGGGCCGGGAACCAACGGCAGCCAGTTCTTCCTCGTGTACCGGGACACCCGGCTGCCCCCGCACTACACCCCCTTCGGCAAGATCACCCGGAACGCCCAAGTGCTGCGCGAGATCGCGAAGAAGGGGACCGGGGACGGCGGGGGCGACGGAGCGCCCCGGCAGCAGGTGACCGTCGATTCCGTTCGGATCGCAGCCCGGTAGACGGCCGACCGGTAGACGGCCGCCCGGGGCCGTCAGCCGACCCGGATGCCGATCACGCACGTGTCGTCGTCCGTGTCGGAGCGGCTCTCGGCGAGGAGGCGGTCCAACTGGCCGTCCAGGTCCCCGGCGGCGGAGGCCGCCGCGCGCACGAGGTGGCCGAGCGACTCCTGCACCGAGGAGTCCCGGCGCTCCACCAGCCCGTCCGTGTACATCAGCAGCGTGTCGTCCGGTTCGAGCTGCACCTCCCGCTCGATGTAGGCGACATCGGGCAGGGCTCCGAGGAGCAGCCCCTCGATGAGCGGGAAGGCCTCCGCCTCCCCGCCGCGGACGAGTACGGGAGGCAGGTGGCCCGCACGGGCCCAGCGCATCACCCTCGTGCGCGGGTCGAAGAGGCCGCAGACGGCCGTGGCCGTCACGTGCTTGGCCAGGTGGTGCGTGACGGTGTTGAGCCAGGACAGCAGCTGGGCGGGGCCCGCTCCGGTGACGGCGAGGCCGCGCAGGGCGTTGCGCAGGACGACCATGCCGGTGGCCGCCTCGATGCCGTGACCGGCGACGTCGCCCACCGACAGCATGATCAGCCCTGAGGGCAGCACCACGGTGTCGTACCAGTCTCCGCCGACGAGCGCCTCGATCTCCGCAGGCCGGTAGCGGACGGCCACCCGCAGGCCCGGCGCCTCGATGGCCGGCGGGGTGGGGGGCATGATCGCGTGCTGGAGCTGGAGGGCCAGGCGGTTGCGTTCGGCGGACTCGGCCTCGGTGTGGGCGAGTTGGTCCCTGGTCGCGGCCAGGGCCACCTCGGTCCAGTGCTGGGCGGAGATGTCCTGGTAGGCGCCGCGCACGGCGTGCAGCCGCTGGTCCGCGTCGAGGACGGGCTCGGCGACGACCCGGATGTGGCGGGTGATTCCGTCGGATCTGCGCAGGCGCAGGTTGACGGAGGCGGGGCGGCGGTGGCGCAGGACCGCGCGCAGGAAGCGGCCGAGGGCCGCGGAGTCGTCGGAGTGCGCGTAGCCGGGGAGTTCCCGCAGCCGGACCGGGGGCGCGGTGGGCGGGAGTCCGTGGAGCTCGTAGAGCTGGGCGTTCCAGGTGGTCTCGCCGGTGACGAGGTTCTCTTCGAAGCCTCCGATGCGGCCCAGGCGCTGGGCGTGCTGAAGGAGGTTGGCCAGCCGGGCCGTCTCGTCCTGGATCCGCCAGATCAGCAGGACGGCGGAGCCGTGGCGGCTCACGCTGATGTTCGCGACCGAGGTGAGCGGGATCTGGTCGACGAGCGCCGTCAGGCTCATGCGTTCGGCGCGGAAGGGCTCGCCCGTCGCGTGCACGCGCTCGATGATGTCGAACAGCCCGCTCTCCCCGGCGGCCAGCGGGTATGCCTCCAGCAGCAGGGCGCCGTTGACGTCGCCGCGCGGCCGGCCCACCGGGTCGACGAAGCGGCTGCCCGTGTGCCTGATCCGGAAGTCGGCGAGCCGGCCGTCGGAGTCGAGGACCGGGGTGAGGACCACGGCCGGGTCCTGGAGCCCCTCGGCGAGGTCGATGAGCTCGGCGACGTCCGGGAGGACCGCGTCGGCCGCCGCGGGGTCGCGCGGGGGCGAGGCGTCCATGGTGCGGGCGCACAGCTCGGCGAGGGCCTCGACCTGGCGCTCGATCTGGGGTGCCTGCGGCTCCAGGGGCTGCGGCCAGCAGATCTCCAGGACGCCCTGGATCCGTCCGCCCGTCCCCGTGGGCACCGCCATCCGCCCACCGCCGGGCCACTCGGCGCGGCCGATGGAGGGGAGCCCTTCCCGGTCGAGGTCGGTGAGGGTGACCAGCCGGCGTTCCCCCAGCGCGAGGCGGGCGACGGTGGAGACGCCCGGGGGTACGTGGCGCCAGCGGGCGGCCTCCCTGGGCGGGAACCCGGCGTGGCCGGCGAGGGCCAGCGAACCGTCGGGCTCCGCGGCCCACACGGCCACCGCCACGGCCCCCAGGGGGCCCAGGGCGTTCGTCAGGAGGGACTCGGCGACCGCCTGGGTGTCGGCGGCGACGGCGAGCACCCCGCTCTCGGCGGTGCGCAGGCGCACCGACACCGTGGAGTGCCGATCGGCCGGGTCGGCCCCTTCGGTGCCCGCGCCCGCCCCCGTACGTTCGACGAACTCGGCGGCGATCTCGCTGACGTGGTCGCGGGAGGCCTGGTTGACGATGTCGGCGGCGAGTTCGAGGGGGGACATCCCGCTCTCGCGGCACAGCACGTCGAGCTGGCGAGCCGCTGCGGCCGGGGTGCAGTTCAGCTGCCCGATCAGAATGCCCTTGGCCAGTTCGACCAGGGCCCGCCCGTCGGCCGCCGCCTGTGCCTCCAGCACTTCCCGGCGCAGCCGTTCCACGGTGGCGACGAGACGACCGAGGGGCGTCGGAGCCTGATGCGGGACGAGGCCCGCCAGCCGGTCGGCGTCCGGTGTTCCCGGCCGGCGGGCATCGTCGTGCCGGCGCGTGTCCCCGGTCATCGGGTGAGCCTGCGCCGGATGCGGGCGATGAGGTCGTCGGCGTCCACCGGCTTGGTCACGTAGTCGCTGGCGCCCGCGGCGAGGCTCTTCTCCCGGTCCCCGGGCATCGCCTTGGCCGTGACCGCGATGATGGGCAGGTCCGCGTACTGCGGCATCCGCCGGATCTCGGCGGTGGCGGCGTAGCCGTCCAGTTCGGGCATCATCACGTCCATCAGGACGATGTCGACGCCGGCGTTGCGGACGAGGGCGTCGATGCCCTTGCGGCCGTCCTCGGCATGGAGCACCCGCATGCCGTGGAGCTCCAGGACCCCGCTGAGGGCGAAGAGGTTGCGTGCGTCGTCGTCGACGACGAGGACGGTGCGTCCGGCCAGGTCGCCTTCGAGTACGTGATCGGCGTGCTTGCGGCGCGCGTCCCCGTGTACCAGGGGCAGGACGTCTCCCGGCTGTTCGGCGGACAGGTGGAGCGCGATGCGTTCGCGCAGCTCGTCCAGGCTGGAGAGCAGTTCCACGCGGTGTGATGCGGACCGCCCGCGCAGGGCCTCCTCCTGGCCGGCCCGTACCCGGGGGTTGTTGTGGGCGAGGACGGGGAGCTGGGCGAGGGCAGGGTCTCCGTCGAGGGCGTCGAGGAAGCGGAGCGCTTCGCCGTCGGGCAGGTCCAGTTCCAGGACGACGCAGTGGAAGGAGTGCGCCGCCAGGGCGGCGGCCGCCTCGCGGGAGCCGGTGGCGTGGACCACGTGAATGCCGCCCCGCTCTCCCGCCGCCCGGTGGCCGGGGGCGAAGTCGCGGTCGGCGCTCTCGGCGACGAGGGAGAGCAGACCGTTCGTCCGCTCCTCGATCACCAGCAGGCGGCGGGGCCGCCGCTGTTCCGGGAGTACGGGCTCGCCCTGACGGCCGCCGTGCCCCTTCGCCGCTCGGTACGAGGCCCCGGGCGGGAGCGCCGCAGGAGCATCGGCGTAGGAGGCGTCCTCGTAGTCCGCGCGGCTGACCGGCAGGTAGAGGGTGAAGGTGCTGCCCTGGCCGGGGGTGCTCTCCGCGGTGACGGCGCCGCCGAGGAGCTGGGCGATCTCGCGGCTGATGGAGAGCCCGAGACCGGTGCCGCCGTACTTGCGGCTGGTGGTGCCGTCGGCCTGCTGGAAGGCGCCGAAGACCGACTCCAGCTGCTGTTCGGGGATGCCGATGCCCGTGTCGCGCACCCGGAAGGCCAGCATCGGACCGCGCCGGGAGAGTCCGGAGGGGATCTCGGGGGCCGCGGCCGGTTCGATGCGGAGCTCGACGCCGCCGCGCTCGGTGAACTTGACGGCGTTCGACAGGAGGTTGCGCAGGATCTGGCGCAGCCGGGAGTCGTCGGTGAGCAGGTCGTCGGGGGCGCCGGGGGCCGTGGTGACGGTGAAGTCGAGGCTCTTCTGCGTGGTCATCGGCCGGAAGGTGGCGTCGACGTACTCCAAGAGCTGCGGCAGGTGCACCCGCTCGGGGTTGATGTCCATCTTGCCGGCCTCGACCTTCGACAGGTCGAGGATGTCGTTGATCAGCTGGAGGAGGTCCGAGCCGGCGGAGTGGATGATGCCGGCGTACTCGACCTGCTTGGGGGTGAGATTGCGCGCGGGGTTCTGGGCGAGCAACTGGGCCAGGATCAGGAGGCTGTTGAGCGGTGTGCGCAGCTCGTGGCTCATGTTGGCCAGGAACTCGGACTTGTAGGTGGAGGCCAGCGACAGCTGCTGCGCGCGGGTCTCCAGCTCCTGCCGGGCCTGCTCGATCTCCAGGTTCTTGGCTTCGATGTCGCTGTTCTGGCTGGCGAGGAGGGCGGCCTTCTCCTCCAGTTCGGCGTTGGAGCGCTGGAGTTCCTCCTGCTGGACCTGGAGCTCCTCCGAGCGGGCCTGGAGCTCACCGGTCAGCCGCTGGGACTCTCCGAGGAGCTCGTCGGTGCGGGCGTTGGCCACGATCGTGTTGACGTTGGCGCCGATGGCCTCCATCAGCTGGGCCAGGAAGTCGCGGTGGACGGGGTTGAAGGCGGAGAAGGAGGCCAGTTCGATCACGCCGAGGATCTGGTCGTCCACGACGATCGGCAGGATGATCAGGCTGCCCGGGGTGGTGTGGCCGAGCCCCGAGGAGATCACGTAGCCGGCGGGGACCTGGTCGGTGGCGATGATCCGGCGGCTGCGGGCCGCCTGTCCGACGAGGGACTCTCCGAGGGCGAAGGTGGCGCCCTCCTCCCCGGCGGCGGAGCGCCCGTAGGAGCCGACGAGGGTGAGTACGGTGCCGCCGGGGCGGTCCTCGGCGAGGTAGAAGGCTCCGTACTGGGCGGCGACCAGGGGCGTCAGCTCGTCCATGACGAGCTCGGCGACGGCGGCCAGGTCCCGGTGGCCCTGCATCAGGCCGGAGATGCGGGCCAGGTTCGACTTGAGCCAGTCCTGCTCCTGGTTGGCACGGGTGCTCTCGCGGAGCGAGCCGACCATGGAGTTGATGTTGTCCTTGAGTTCGGCGACCTCGCCCGAGGCGTCGACCGTGATCGAGCGGGTCAGGTCGCCCTCGGCGACCGCGCTGGCGACCTCGGCGATGGCCCGGACCTGGCGGGTCAGGTTGCCGGCCAGCTCGTTGACGTTCTCGGTCAGCCGCTTCCAGGTGCCGGAGACGCCCTCGACCTCGGCCTGGCCGCCGAGCCGGCCCTCACTGCCCACCTCGCGGGCGACGCGGGTGACTTCTGCGGCGAAGGCGGAGAGCTGGTCGACCATCGTGTTGATGGTGGTCTTCAGCTCCAGGATCTCCCCGCGGGCGTCCACGTCGATCTTCTTGGACAGGTCGCCGTTGGCGACGGCCGTCGTGACGAGGGCGATGTTGCGGACCTGGCCGGTGAGGTTGTTGGCCATGGAGTTGACGTTGTCCGTGAGGTCCTTCCAGGTGCCCGCCACATTGGGCACCTGCGCCTGACCGCCGAGCCGGCCCTCCGTGCCCACCTCGCGGGCCACCCGGGTCACTTCGTCGGCGAAGGCGGACAGCGTGTCGACCATCGTGTTGATGACCCCGGCCAGCGCGGCGACCTCGCCCTTCGCTTCCACCATGATCTTCTGCGAGAGGTCGCCGCGGGCGACGGCGGTGGCCACCTGGGCGATGGAGCGCACCTGACCGGTGAGGTTGGAGGCCATGACGTTGACGTTGTCGGTGAGGTCCTTCCAGGTGCCGGAGACGCCCCGGACCGTGGCCTGACCGCCCAGGTTGCCCTCGGTGCCGACCTCGCGGGCCACCCGGGTGACCTCGTCGGCGAAGGCGGAGAGCTGGTCGACCATCGTGTTGATGGTCTCCTTCAGCTCCAGGATCTCCCCGCGCGCGTCCACGCGGATCTTCTGGGTCAGATCGCCTTGGGCCACGGCGGTGGTGACCTCGGCGATGGAGCGCACCTGGGCGGTCAGGTTGTCGGCCATGACGTTGACCGACTCCGTCAGGTCCTTCCAGGTACCGGAGACTCCCTGCACGTCCGCCTGACCGCCGAGCCGGCCCTCGGTGCCGACCTCGCGGGCCACCCGGGTCACCTCGCCGGCGAATCCGGAGAGCTGGTCGACCATCGTGTTGATGGTCTCCTTCAGCTCCAGGATCTCCCCCCGCGCGGTGACGGTGATCTTCTGCGACAGGTCGCCCTTGGCCACGGCGGTCGCGACCTGGGCGATGGAGCGCACCTGGGCGGTCAGGTTTCCCGCCATGAAGTTGACCGAATCCGTGAGGTCCAGCCAGGCGCCGCCGACTCCCGGTACGTCGGCCTGGCCGCCCAGCGTCCCCTCGGTGCCCACCTCGCGGGCCACCCTCGTCACCTCGGAGGTGAACAGGGACAGCTGGTTGACCATCCCGTTGAAGACGGTGGCGATCTCCCCGAGCAGCCCGTCCGCCGCATCGGGCAGCCGGGTACGGAAATCCCCGTCGCGTACGGCGGTCAGCCCGGCCAGCAGCCTGCGCAGCTCCGCCTCGCCGATCCCGCCCTCACCAGGGAGCGGAGACATCCCGCCCGCCGAACCCGTGCCCGCCCGCTCGGCCATCCGCCCCAACCTCACACTCGAAACCGACACTCCGACGAACGGGACAAGAAGGACCCCAGGCGTCCGGGCGCACCGATGCGCCCGGCTCCGTGGGATCCGCCTTCGCCGCACCACCGGTCCGGTGAAGGCTAGCGCCGCCGAAGGGACGATAAGGCACGGTCGATCACACCGGGGACAGCGCATCCCGCCTGCGGGAAAGGGAGGTGGGCGGGAGGACCTCCGCGCCCGTCCCGAACGCGCCCTGGGGCAAACCGTTTTGGCGAGCTCCTGGGTGACCCGGCGGGTTCCGGGTAGACGGACCGGTGAAAGTCACACACCACGGAGGAAACGGGGTGAAGGGAATGGCGGTCAAGGCCGTGGGCTGGGCCCGGTCGTTTCCCGTCGCGGAGGGCGTCCGGGCGGCGCGGGAGTGGACGGCGGACCACCTGGCGTCGCTGCCATGGAGCGGCTCGGTGGCCGACCCCGTGTATTCCGTGCTGATCTGCGTCTCCGAACTCGTCACCAACGCGCACCTGCACGCGGCCGGCACCGCGCACCTCGTGCTGACCTGGGACGGCCGCTGCCTGCACGTGAGCGTGGCGGACGCCGATCCGCGGCTGCCCCGCTACCGGGAGCCCGCTGCCGACGCGGGCGCCACGTCGGGCCGCGGGCTGGGGATCGTCAACGCCCTGGCCGATTCCCTGGACGTCCACGCGTGCCACGGCGGAAAGGCGATCACCGCGTGCTTCCGGCCCGGCGGCGGACCGGACCCGCACCACCCGCATTCCGAGGGCCCGGACGCCGACTGAGCGGCCGGCGCCCCCTTGCGGGTTCACGCCCCGGCGGCGGCCTCGACGCTTTCGTGCAGGGACAGCACCGTATCGGCTCCGGTCACCGCGAACAGCCGCCGCAGCTGCTCGCCCGGGGCGGCGATCCGCAGGGTCGTGAGGTGGTGCAGCCGCAGGAGCAGGTTCAGGAACGAGGAGTCCCCGAAGGTGATGGAACCGGCGTCCAGGATCACCAGCGGATGCAGGCCCGCCGCCTCGCTGAGGGCCTCCTCCAAAGGAATCAGGGTGTCCTGGTCCAGTTCGCCCCGGGCCACCACCACCCAGCCGGCCCCGGCCCGGTAGCCGTCCCCGACCACGTTCTGCCCGTATCCGTCCCCTGCTCCGGTCATGTCCGCCTCCCCGGATCGTCAGTCGTACGTTCTTCCCAGGGAGTATGCCTGCTCCTCGCTCCGGCACCGCAGCCTCCCCGCCCGGCTCCCCGTGCCGTGTGCCTCGGGCTCTCAGTTGAAGACGTCCAGCACGTCCAGCCAGGAGCCCGAGTCGTCGGCCGAGCGGCGGGGCCGCACGGGGAGCGGATCCGGGTAGGTCTCCGCCGCGGCCCTCGCGCGCACGATGTCGGGCCCGCCGCACGCAGCGACCGCGAAAGCCCCGAAGACCTTGGCGAAGGCGGCCGGGTCGCGGAACTCCACGCCGAAGGCCCGGCCGTCCCGCAGCGGCACCCACACCACGCGGTCGGACCGCGTCCATGCCGACACCGGCTCGGCATCCGCGGTGGACCGCCCCTCCAGCCACAGCCGTGCCACGTGCAGCAGGTTCACCTTCTCCATGGACAGCCGCTTGCGCCGTACCCGCAGTTCACGCGTCGTCAGTTCGACCCGCTGGTCCTTCTTCGGGTACCAGACGACGCCGATCCCGAACGGCACCCACAGCAGGATCCCGATCATCGGCCAGACCAGGGCGTCGCCCCACGACCGGAGCAACCCGCCGTCCAGCAGGGACAGGGCCCCGAAGAACAGGGCCCACTTCGCCGTCATGCGCCAGAACCCGGTGCCTTGTCGGTACAGGACCCGTCGCTTCCCCGTCGTCGCCATGCCCCCACGCTATCCACCGGCCCGCTGCTCGCCGCAGGCGCCCGTCGGCCTCGCCGTCCCGGGGAAGAATCTCGCTTCGACGTGTGTAGACCCTCTCAGGCGGGGCAGAAGCGCCCCCGGCAGCCGTCAGTCAATCGGGAGGGAGCGGCCACCATGTATCGCTCGGCCACCGTTGTAGGCCCCATTCGTGCAGCAGACGCTGAAGTACCCGCGTGTGACCTGGAGTCCGCGGGAGCGCCCACGCAGGACACGGACCTGTTCCGGGTGGACAACGCCCGGGAGATGGCGCCCGGTGACGCCCGTGAGCTCTCGCGGCTCTTCTTCGCGAGGCTGCGCACCCTGGAGGAGGGGACGCGCGAGTACCAGTACACGCGCAACACGCTCATCGAAATGAACCTGTCCCTGGTCCAGTTCGCCGCGCGGCGCTTCCGGGCCCGGGTGCTCGGCGGCGGTCTCGACATGGAGGACATCATCCAGGTGGGGACCATCGGCCTGATCAAGGCCATCGACCGCTACGACACGGAGCGCGAGGTCGAATTCTCCACGCTCGCCCTCCCGTACATCATCGGTGAGATCAAGCGCCATTTCCGTGACACCACGTGGGCCGTGCACGTGCCGCGCCGGCTTCAGGAGCTGCGTACGGAACTCGCCAAGGCCCAGGACGCCCTGAGCGATGTCCTGGGCAGGGCGCCGACGGTCAAGGAGCTCGCCCTCCACCTGGAGTTGTCCGAGGACGAGATCATCGAGGGGCTGGTGGCCGCGAACGGCTACACCAGCAGTTCCCTCGACGCCACGGCCGTGGACGGCGACGCATCGCCCGCGGCGGGCCGGAGCGCCCGGCCGGCGGCGGAGCGCCACGGCGCCGTCGATCCCGGCATGGAACTCTTCGAGGAGTTCCACACCCTCGCCCCCCTGCTGGAGCAGCTGGACGAACGCGACCGGCTCATCCTGCGGAT